>DBBN01000064.1 GCA_002292215.1 Glaciecola sp. UBA983
CATTGATGAAGAACCGTTAGATTCAGTGATTTCTGATACTACACGTACTACGTACGGGAAATCAGTTTCACTTGGCATAACTGCTTGCATACCACGTTTAGCAAGACGACCGTGACCAATTTCACGACGCTTTGGTGAACCGATAAAACCAGTTTCACCAACTGAGTATGGAGGGAAATTATAATGTAACATGAAACGTGAAGTAGCCATGCCACCAAGTTCATCTAACATCTGTGCATCACGCTCAGTACCAAGTGTAGCGGCAACAAGTGCTTGGGTTTCACCACGTGTAAACACAGCAGAACCGTGAGTACGTGGTAATACGCCAGTAGCTACGTCAAGTGCACGGATCATCGCAGGATCACGGCCATCAATACGCGGCTCACCAGCAAGAATGCGTGAACGAACAACGTCAGACTCTAAGTCATGAAGTAACTCTGAGACTTCTTTCGCATCTACTGAATCATCAGCAGCAACAATAGCAGCTAGTGCTTCTTCAGTTACGGTGTCAACAGCAGTTTTACGCGCTAGTTTATCAGAAATCTGATACGCAGCAGTCATGCCTTCTTGGGCGTGAGCAGCAACTTTCGCTTTTAATTCTGTGTTTTCAGCTACAGCAGTCCAATCCCACTTAGGCGTGTTTACATTCGCTGCAAACTCAGCAATATTGCTAACAACTGCTTGTGATTGCTCATGACCGAAAACAACGGCACCTAGCATCACTTCTTCAGAAAGAATGTCTGCTTCAGATTCAACCATTAATACCGCTGATTCAGTACCAGCAACAACTAGGTCTAATTGACTAGCTTCTTGCTCTGAAGTACGAGTGTTTAATACATATTCACCGTCAGTATAACCAACACGCGCCGCGCCAACTGGACCACCAAATGGCATACCAGAAATAGCTAATGCAGCAGACGTACCGATTAATGAGATAATATCAGTTGGGATTTCTGGGTTAGCAGAAACAACTGTGATTACTACCTGAACTTCATTTTTGAAGCCTTCAGGGAATAACGGACGGATTGGACGGTCAATAAGACGTGCGATTAATGTTTCGCTTTCTGAAGGACGACCTTCACGTTTGAAAAAGCCACCTGGGATTTTACCCGCAGCATAAGCTTTTTCTTGATAATTAACTGTTAATGGGAAGAAACTTTGATCTGCTTTGGCTTCTTTTTTACCAACAACGGTAACCAAAACACAAGTATCATCCATGCTAGCCATAACGGCTGCAGTGGCTTGACGAGCGATTACGCCCGTTTCTAATGTCACAGTATGCTGACCATACTGGAATTTTTGAGTAATAGGAGTCACTATTTATCCTTTAATTTCAATGATTTCATACGCTATTAATTGCGGTGCATAGTATAAGACGTTCTGCTATAAAATGCTATAAATTGTACCTAGAATTACGCACAAAATAGGCATATCAACACTTCATGCAGCCAAAGTTGTTTAGATGCAAAAATCAATATGGGCGTATTGTAAACATGAATCTGAATATTTGGTGTCAGGATTTTTTACATTTGTAATCTTTATCATGTCTAAAATAAAATAAAACCCATTAAAAACAACAACTAAAAATTTTGGACTAAAGATTGCAAGACTCTTTATAAATACGTACTACACATTTGTAAAGAGGTTAAGAGGTCTTATGTCTAGAGCTGATACAGTTACAAAAGAAGTAAAATACTTTCACGAGTTGTTACAAGAAGAAATAAATCTCCCCGAATTAAGCGAACTGAGCGAAACAACTTTACGCAGGCTGCTTGATCGTATCTATCGCTTTGAAACTCGATGTACTGTTAAAAAACAAAAATATTCAGAAAAATTATGTGTCCAATTTAGAGGTCGAATTGCAGATTTATTGTTATTAATGGACAATTTTGATTTACAAGATGCAATCGCTAACCGGGACAGTATTCAAGATAATATTAATAACGTTGCTTAATATTTTATATAACCGATTCCTTCTACACTAGCTCAGTTAACCTACTGAGCTTTTTTTTGTCAGATATTTTTACATCTTCCATACACCCTACATGTACTCAGATTTAACCTATTGTTTATACTACTAAATATATATGGCATTACATTTGCAAAATAGAATTTAATAACGTGCATAAGTGATTATCGGAATTTAAGTGCATAATAATGAGATTACAACAATAAAAAACACTTGTCGTAAACTACACACTGGAGTGTACTATCATCATGATTTTAACTATCACGCTGCTCGTTGCCATTACCTTATACGGGATTTATTACTACGATAAAATGTACAGTAATAGTGAACGCCAATTGATTATCAAAAAATATTTAAAAAATGATATTCAGGATATTAAAAAAAAAGTAACAGCATCGACTAAAACTACAAAAGCAGAAGCCAAGCCCGCTCACCATGCTATTTTATCTAATATTATTGATAATGGAGCTTTAATTATTGAACATGCTCACCTCCAAAAAATTATATCAGGTGAACATACTTGGGAGCTAAGAACCACCAAATTTAAAAAATCGGGTTATATTGGATTAGTTGAAAAAGGCTCAAAACAAATTTGCGCTTATGCCAAAATTGCGGGCTATTATGGTCCATTATCGAAAGAAGAATTAAAAGCATCTAAATCTAAGCACGGTGTATTAGCAAAAGATTACAATGCCAAAGATTTTAAACGCCTCAATGCCATTGAATTGTGTGAAGTAGTTGAGTTACCCAGTCCGATTACATATGAGCATAAGCCTGGAGCGGTAATCTGGGTTAAAGTAGGTGAGCAAGACGAAGTAGTTAAACAGTTAAAAGGGATGCTTGCTAGCTAAAGCAACTTAACGATGCTCAGTATGAACATGATGATTTTTTAACAAAAAAACCAGCCTAAAGCTGGTTTTTTTTATGTGGTGCGGACGGGGGGACTTGAACCCCCACGATTAAAAATCACCACCCCCTCAAGGTGGCGCGTCTACCAATTCCGCCACGTCCGCGTAATTATTTTTCTAGTTAGGATTATCGTCTGTATCTTTTGTTTCTTGAACAGCCGGAACGTCACTAGTTGTTGCAGCAGGTGTAACAGTTGTCACTGGAACATCGCTTGCAGGTACATCAGTCGCTGGCACATCTAAAATAGGTGCTTCAACAACAGGTACTTCTAAATTCTGCCATTCATCAACAGCTTTTTCTTTAGAGGCTGTAAGGTTACCAAGTAACAGACTGATAAGAAAGAAAAAAGTTGCTAGAATACCCGTAGAACGAGTTAAAAAGTTACCTGAGCCACCTGAACCGAAGACAGTATTTGAACCGCCACCACCAAGTGATGCACCCATGTCAGCGCCTTTACCTTGTTGGATTAATACTAAACCTATTAGTAGTAATGCTACGATTAAATAAGCAACGATCAATACTTCGTGTAACATAGTTAGCCTCTTTGATTTGCCGCTTGGCAAATAGTTAAAAATTCAGATTCTTTTAAACTTGCACCGCCTACAAGGCCACCGTCAATATCCGGTTGTGCAAATAATTCTGCTGCGGTTTGTGCGTTAACACTCCCCCCATATAATATACTGATTGAATCGGCTACGTGTGCATCGATACTCGCAATATACTGTCTAATAAACGCATGTACTTCTTGTGCTTGAGCGGGACTTGCTGTTTGTCCGGTACCAATTGCCCAAATAGGCTCATAAGCAATCACACACTTGGCGATCCCCGCAATACCAACTGCATCAAGTACACTATCAAGCTGTGATTGAATAAATTGATTCACTTCACCAGCTTGCCTTGTTGCAAGCGATTCACCAATACATAATATAGGTGTAATATTTGCAGCTAAAGCAGTGACTACTTTCTTAGCAATTATTTCATTGGTTTCGTTATACAAATCACGTCTTTCAGAATGACCAATTAACGTATGTGAAATGCCTAAATCATTGAGCATTGCAACACTCAACTCACCGGTAAAAGCACCAGATACATGTTCAGAGATATTTTGAACACCAACAATCAAATTACTCGATTCAAATGCATTCGTAAACAACGCTGGTGGAAAAATCATGACCTTAACGTGTGCCAGTTCTGGAGACTTGAATGCTTCGTTAAATTGTTTAATTAACGCGACATTTCCGTTTAATTTCCAGTTACCTGCAACTATCTTCTGTCTAGTCATCTGATTTAATCCTTTACATCATTTACCAATGAAATTCAGGTGGGCGATATTACCCAACCTATTGGCATTATACAAGTGAAAGACCACTCTATTAGTAAAAATAAGGGCGTTTGCCCCTATCCCACTGCTATTTTGGTCACCACTTGTGCAATATGCGCTGACCATTTATCAGCATCGTCTACACTTTGTGCTTCTACCATCACTCTAATTAATGGTTCAGTGCCACTTTTTCGTAACAACACTCGACCCGTATCACCTAAAGCCTGTTCTGCTTCAGTGACGGCATCTAATACTCGTTGGTCTGCACAATAATCAATCGCACAAGGTTCATAACGGACATTAACCAGTTTTTGTGGAAATTTAGTCATACCGGACAATAAGCTTTTCAATGATTTTTCTGTATGTAGCATTGCCGTCAATACCTGCAAACCTGCTACAATGCCATCACCTGTAGAAATCGTTGAAAGATTAAGAACATGGCCAGAGTTTTCACCACCAATGTGCCAGCCTTTTTCTTTTAATAATTCCATCACATAACGGTCACCCACTTTGGAACGTGCAAATGGAATACCCAAATTGTCTAGCGCTATCTCTAAGCCTAAATTACTCATTTGCGTGCCGACTACACCGCCAGATAGACGGCCATTTTTTAGCGCATCTCGAGCAATAATAAAGATGATCTGATCGCCATCAACCACATTTCCTTCGTGGTCCACTAACATAATGCGATCGCCATCACCATCTAAGGCAAAACCAAGATCCGCTTTATGCTCTAATACCGCCTCCACACAAGCACGCATGGAAGTAGCACCAACCTGGTGATTGATATTTATGCCATTAGGTTTGGTGCCGATTTCAATGATTTCTGCACCTAGTTCACTGAGTACACTTGGTGCAATGTGGTACGTAGCGCCATGCGCACAATCAACAACAATTTTCATACCGGTTAGAGATAGTTCGCTTGGGAAAGTCCCCTTACAAAATTCAATATAGCGACCTGCAGCATCATTGATCCGCGTTGCTTTACCAAGCTTATCTGATTCAACACAGTCCATTGGTAATTCGAGCATAGCTTCGATGGCAAGTTCAACTTCATCATCAAGCTTATAGCCATTTGCCGAAAAGAATTTAATTCCATTATCGTAATAAGGATTGTGGGAGGCACTAATAACAATTCCGGCTTCAGAGCGGAAGGTTTTAGTTAAATAAGCAATGGCAGGAGTCGGCATGGGACCTAATAAGCCGACATTGATCCCTGCTGCAGATAAACCCGCTTCAAGCGCTGACTCAAGCATATAACCTGAGATGCGTGTATCTTTGCCAATTAATACTTTATTGGTGCCTTTACCTGCTAAGACCTTGCCGGCTGCCCAGCCTAATTTGGTGACAAATTCAGGATTAATCGCTGAATGACCTACTTTACCGCGGATACCATCGGTACCAAAATACTTACGTTCGCTCATTGTTTACAGCTTTCCTTTATGAGTTTAATCTATTAAATAATGTCAATTATCATTTATTCAACACTATTCATTTTATTTAATATTCTAACCACATCCGATGTTGCTCGCACATCATGTACCCGTAAAATACTCGCGCCTTTAGTACTCGCAATCAACGCACATGCTAAACTCCCAGCGAGACGTTCATCAACATTGCGGTCTAACAAAGTACCGATCATTGATTTACGGGACATACCCGCTAATGTAGGCATATGCAAATACTTGAATTTATTAAAATGTTTTAATAACTGAAAATTATGATCTAATGTTTTACCAAAACCAAAGCCAGGATCAACGATAATTTGTTCTTGTTTAATACCTGCCGCTAGGCAGATATCAATCCGCGCCTCAAGAAACTCATACACTTCTCCGACAACGCTGTTGTAATCAGGTGCCGACTGCATCGTGCGTGGTTCACCTTGCATATGCATTAACGACACCGGTACTTGCAACGCAGCCGCAGTAGATAAAGCATCTTCTAGTTGTAATGCACAGACATCATTGATCAATCGCGCACCCACAGCGACGGCTTCTTGCATAACTAAGGCTTTACTTGTATCTATAGAAATAACACAATCAATATTAGCTGCGATTTTTTCAATTACTGGTGCGACGCGTTCAATTTCAGCTTGAGCTGAGATAGGAACAGAACCTGGACGGGTAGACTCACCACCGATATCGATAAATACCGCACCATCAGCCACCATTTGTTCAGCTTGTTTGACCGCATTTTCAATTGAATTGAATAGTCCACCATCGGAAAAACTATCAGGAGTGACATTGAGTACTCCCATGATTTGCGGAGTATCAAAGAAAACATGTTTGTTGCCAAATTGCATAATTGTTCTCCATAACATATTGATAAATATTATACGCCATAAACTCATAAAAACAAAAACGTCGGCTAATTAACCGACGTTTTAGTTTGTTTACTGACTATAAAATAATAAGTAAAGAAGGATTTTAGTATCTAATCAACAATAATTAATTAGGCACGTCACCGGTATTGTCTAAATCAGGAGCACTTTTGTCATCGCCTTTAGCAGAGATTTTACTAGTTTTATCATCATTAGGCTTGCGGTCATCCCAATCACGTGGTTGACGAACTTCGGTGCGAGCCATTAAATCATCAATTTGCAACGCATCAATAGTTTCATATTTCATTAATGCATCTTTCATCGAATGTAATACATCAATGTTGTCATTAAGGATTTTTTCAGCGCGTTCATAGTTACGATTAATCAAAACTTTAATTTCAGAATCGATCAATCGAGCCGTTTCATCAGACATACTAGTGGATTTTGCTGAGCTACGTCCTAAGAACACTTCACCTTCTTCATCAGCATACAATTGAGGTCCCATTTTATCTGATAAGCCCCACTGAGTAACCATTTTACGAGCTATCTCTGTTGCACGCTCGATATCATTGGATGCACCTGTTGTCACTTTTTCAGCACCAAAAATAATTTTTTCAGCTAAACGACCACCGTATAGACTCGAAATCATACTCTCTAAATGTTGCTTAGAATGACTCACACGATCTTGTTCCGGCAAATACATAGTGACACCCAGCGCTCGACCACGAGGAATAATCGATACTTTATATACTGGATCATGTTCTGGAACCATTCTACCAACAATGGCATGCCCGGCTTCATGATAAGCAGTCATAGTTTTTTCTTCTTCAGACATTACCATAGACTTACGTTCAGAACCCATCATGATTTTGTCTTTAGCTTTTTCAAATTCTTCCATTGCTACCACACGCTTGTTAGAGCGAGCAGCAAACAACGCAGCTTCATTAACTAAATTTGCTAAATCTGCACCAGAGAATCCTGGTGTACCACGCGCTATCACACTCGGCTCAACATTATCAGCAAGCGGCACTTTGCGCATGTGGACTTTAAGTATGTGTTCACGTCCTCGGATATCCGGTAGACCAACAACTACTTGACGGTCAAAACGTCCTGGACGCAATAACGCAGGATCTAATACATCTGGACGGTTAGTAGCGGCAATAACAATAATGCCTTCATGCCCTTCAAAACCATCCATTTCAACTAGCATCTGGTTGAGTGTTTGCTCACGTTCATCATTACCACCGCCCATACCAGCGCCACGTTGACGACCGACAGCATCGATTTCATCTATAAAGATAATACATGGTGCGCTCTTTTTTGCTTGTTCAAACATATCCCGTACACGAGATGCACCTACACCAACGAACATTTCAACGAAATCAGAACCTGATATAGTGAAGAATGGAACTTTAGCTTCTCCTGCTATGGCTTTTGCTAACAGTGTCTTACCCGTTCCAGGAGGACCAACCATCAATACGCCTTTAGGAATTTTACCGCCTAACTTTTGGAATTTAGAGGGATCACGTAAAAAGTCAACCAGTTCAGATACATCTTCTTTGGCTTCATCACAACCGGCTACATCAGCGAAAGTCGTTTTAATTTGGTCTTCACCTAATAATCGAGCCTTAGATTTGCCAAAAGACATAGCTCCACGACCGCCGCCGCCCTGCATTTGACGCATGAAAAATATCCATACACCAATTAACAGTAGCATCGGGAACCATGAGATGAAAATACTTGCTAACACTGATTGCTCAGCAGGAGGTTCACCTAATACACGCACATCTTGTTTAACTAAATCGGAAACTAATTGGTCATCGAAATACGGAATATAAGTCACAAAATTTTCACCCGATCGCTTAATGCCACGGATTTCATTTTTGGTGCTATCAATACGTACTTCGCGGATCATGCCTTGATTCGCTTCTTTAAGGAAAGTTGTGTAATCCGTCTGAGGACGCGAGTTTTCACCAGGTGAAAAGCTTTCAAAGACGGCCATTAGCACAACTGCGATAACTAACCATAGGATTAAATTTTTTGCCATATCACTCAACGCCGTTAACCTCTTGTTTTGTCTGATATTGATACATCTCGATTATTTACCAAGCGTACTATAGATTCTAATTACTTACCACTAAGTAAACTTCATACCTTATACGTAGAGTAAACTTATTTTGTTCATTATTGTGTCTATACTTAATTATAGCTCTTCTTACCCAGTACTCTCGGTCTTTTTTAAGAATATCTACCTAAATTGAGAAACGATAATGGTCTTAATATGTAGATAGAGGTAGAATACTATTTTTCAAGACCAATGTATGAAATTAAAGACAAATATTCATGAATTTATCAAATAAACAAAAGCAATACCTTAAAGGCCTAGCTCATCCTATAAAACCTGTTGTACAACTAGGTGGAAATGGCTTTACTGAAGGGGTGTTAGCAGAAATTGAATCAGCCCTTGCTCACCACGAACTGATTAAAGTGAAGATCCCTACCGATGATCGTGAAGAGAAACAAATGATCATGGACGCTATCGTGCGTGAGACTGGTGCAGTGAAAGTCCAGACTATTGGTCATATATTAGTCATCTTTAAGCCTTCTGAAGAAAAAAAGATCCAAGTTCCTAAAAAATAATTTAGGTGTATTGCACTGCTATCATAATAACGTAACAGCGTTGTTAACCTGCAACAGGTTAGCAATGTTGTTTAGTTTTCTACCTATTCTTCATCACTACCATTAATAATATTAGAAATATTATACAATTGATTCAGCGCTTGGTAATTAATCGTCCCTTTAGGATAGCGTCCTTTAAGATTATATTGACCCGCTTCACGCTGCATTAACAGGCTTAATGCTTCATCAACCGTGCGCACGGCAAAGATAGAAAACTTACCGAGTTTAATTGCTTGAACAATGTCATCACGCAGTAATAAATGCATTTGATTCGAAAATGGAATAATCACGCCATGTTCAGCTGTTAAACCACGATGACGGCATAAATCAAAGAAACCTTCGATTTTTTCGTTGATGCCCCCGACTGATTGCACTTCTCCATACTGGTTAATCGAACCGGTAATAGCTAATGTCTGCAAGCAAGGAATATCTGTTAAGGCTGAAATCAATGCCACTAACTCTCCCAGTGACGCACTATCTCCATCGATATAACCGTATGATTGTTCTAATGCAATGTTTGCTGATAATGTTAATGGGAAATGCTGCGCGTATTTTTGCCCTAAATATCCCGTTAATAACATGACACCTTTGGAGTGAATCGATTGCCCTAATTCCACTTCACGTTCGATATCAATCACTCCACTAGCACCAACATAAACCGTAGCAGTGATCCGCGCTGGCGTGCCAAACGCAGTACCTCCAGCGTCTAGAACGGTTAAGCCATTAACATTCCCAATGGCCGTCCCTTCGGTTTGGATTAAAATTTGTTCTTCTTTAATGTCTTCCAATAATGTCGTCGCCACCCGTGACATTCGGTGTTCTTTTTCAATGTGCGCTGTTTGCAAATAATGCTCGGAGAACTCAGTTGCACCTGCTTGTTTTGCAAAAAAAGCCGCTTCATTGATAATTTCAATCATCGCCGAAAACTTAGCGCTTAATTTGGTTTGATGTTCACTCAAACGCAACGAGTATTTTAATAAAAACTCAATTGAATCTGGCGTAATTTCGGTAAAACCGAGTCCATTAATATGCTGGCAAACACACGTAATAAAATCTTTAACATTACTGCGATTCAGCGGTAACTCGTAATCAAAATCAACCAGCACGCTGAAGAGTTGCTCAAACTCAGGATCATAATCTTGCAGCGTATAGAATAAATCACGCGAGCCGAGCAAAATAATTTTGACTTGAAGCGGGATCGGCGCAGGCGATAATGTCATTGAATTAACCATTCCCGCATCTTGTTGCGGCAAATCGACTCTTAATAGCTGTTGTTTCAATGCGCGCTTTAATGACTCCCATACATGTGGTTGGTCAATCATTTTGTCTGCATCCAATAGTAGATAACCACCATTAGCATTATGCAAAGCACCACTAAAAATCATGCTATAGTCCGTCATGATACTGCCTTGAGCAGTAGAGTATTCAATCCGTCCAAACAAATTTTGATAGGTTGGGTGGGCTTCGTAAATGACTGGAGCTGAGCTCGTTACCTCATGTTGCACTAGCGTATTAGGTAAATAATGACTTTCTAGCATCGCCTTAGCTTCAGCGGCATCATACTTATCTTCTTTGTCATCTAAATCATCAAGCCACATGACTGAATCGATTAAATGATCTTTAATAGATTTTAAATATTTAAGGACCGCCAAATTATCTGCATAGGTATGTTCTAGCGCTTTAAGTAATGGTTTTATACTTTGTTCTGCGGTATTGCGCTTTAAGGTGCGCAGTTGCTCGGATTGTGCTCGTTTCCACGCTGGTAATTCGAACAGCGCTTCTTCAAGTTCAAGTTCACACTCTTTAATGTGTAATAAAAACTCCGCTTGAACGTCATCAGCTAAGGCATGAAACTGCTCATCTTCAACCGGTTTATTATCGACAATGGGTAAAAATGCCACCTTTCCATCATCTTCAAACAACGCGATGTTAAATTGCCTTGCCGACGCTTCTACTTTTTCTAATGCGCCGTCATATAATGCATCATAATCTTTTTTAATCGCTAATGCTTTACGCTGATATCCAGGATTATCAAATGCAGCAGGAAATGTATCTAAAAGGTTGGCAATCAGATCTTGCATATCTTTGTCAAAGGTCTGACTCAGCCCGGATGGGAACGAGATTGCAATTGGGGCTCGCTCATCTTGGATGTTATTTACATAGACCCAATCATCTGGCGCATGGGCCATTTTACCAAACTGTTCAATATAGCTTTTGACCAAGGTCGAACGCCCTGTCGCCAGTTCGCCCATAACGAATAAATTATAACCAAGTGCGTCAATTCCTAGACCAAATTCTAGTGCTCGCTTTGCTCTTTTTTGACCAATGAAAATCTTGTTCTTATGCTGTAACGCTAAGTATTCAGCGGTTAATTCAGGGATATCAAACGCCCCTAACTGTGCATGGCATTGTTCTGATTCAAGGCGGGTACGTACCATCAAATCAAGCATTGCTGAATGTGCAGAAAATAACGATTGGGTCATATGGATACTATCACTGTGTCATAATTATGGTTTTATTGGGTATTATTCTACACATAGTCATCTCAATAGTCGCATAAAAATTCCTTTTCGAGCATAGCGTTACGCCCCTAGCTAAGGTATTCTATTGGGCTAAAGAACAATTAATTTTATGTGGAATAGTTAATTACATGTCGCAACAGCCATACACCCCCCAAGCATTAGAAGCCAAAGTTCAACAATACTGGCAAGAAAACGCGTGTTTTACAGCACAACCGGATGACACCAAAGAAAAATTTTATTGTCTATCTATGTTTCCTTATCCCAGTGGCAAGCTGCATATGGGGCATGTACGTAACTATACGATTGGTGATGTGATTAGTCGTCATCAACGCATGCTCGGCAAAAATGTCCTGCAGCCGATGGGTTGGGATGCGTTTGGTCTGCCTGCAGAAAATGCCGCAATCAACAACAATACTGCGCCAGCTAATTGGACTTACTCTAACATTGAGTACATGAAATCCCAGCTTAATTCATTAGGCTTTGGCTATGATTGGGATCGTGAATTTGCGACCTGCCAACCCGATTACTACCGCTGGGAACAATGGTTCTTTACCCGTTTATATGAAAAAGGCTTAGTGTACAAAAAACTATCTACCGTAAATTGGGATCCGATTGATCAAACCGTACTAGCTAACGAGCAAGTTATTGATGGTCGCGGTTGGCGTTCAGGCGCTGTTGTTGAGCAAAAAGAAATTCCACAGTGGTTTATCAAAATTACCGCTTATGCCCAAAACCTTCTTGATGACTTAGATAAGTTAGACCAATGGCCGGAACAAGTTAAAGCCATGCAAAAAAATTGGATTGGTCGCTCAGAAGGTGTCGAGATCAAATTTGATTTACCACATGAAATTGCTGAACTCACTGAATTAGAAGTCTATACGACTCGCCCTGACACATTATATGGTGTGAGTTATGTCGCGGTTGCCGCGCAGCATCCTATTGCATTAGCAGCCGTTGCTTTACGTCCTGAACTGACCGAATTTGTCGAATCTTGTAAAAATGCAAAACTAGCCGAAGCAGAAATGGCAACAATGGAGAAAAAAGGCGTCGATACCGGCTTTACCGCCATTCATCCTTTAACGGGTGAAAGC
This sequence comes from Glaciecola sp. UBA983, assembly GCA_002292215.1. Taxonomy (GTDB): domain Bacteria; phylum Pseudomonadota; class Gammaproteobacteria; order Enterobacterales; family Alteromonadaceae; genus Opacimonas. The sequence goes on from DBBN01000064.1 coordinate 12,812, forward strand.
GTACCAATTTGGGTCGCTAACTTTGTATTAATGGGCTATGGCTCAGGCGCCGTAATGGCAGTCCCAGGTCATGACCAACGTGATTATGAATTTGCTAAAGCCTACGGTTTACCTATCAAACAAGTCGTTAGTGGTGTTGATTGTGATATCAGTGTTGCTGCTTTCACTGAAAAGGGCGCATTGATTAATTCTGGTGAATTTGATGGACTAGATTTCGAAGCTGGCTTTAATGCGATTGCGGACAAACTTGCCGCATTAGGTAAAGGCAAAAAAACCGTCAATTACCGACTACGCGATTGGGGTGTATCTCGTCAGCGTTATTGGGGTGCACCCATTCCAATGCTGAACCTTGAAAATGGTGAGTCAGCACCTGTACCTATTGAACAATTACCGGTGATTTTACCCGAAGATGTGGTTATGGATGGCGTGACATCTCCGATCAAGGCAGATCCAGAATGGGCCAAGACGACCTTCAATGGCCAACCCGCATTACGTGAAACAGATACCTTTGATACCTTTATGGAATCATCTTGGTACTATGCCCGTTATACCTCTCAACCAAGTAATGCGATGCTCGATCCTGCCGAATCCAACTATTGGTTACCGGTTGATCAATATGTGGGCGGGATAGAACACGCTATTCTACATTTATTATATTCACGTTTTTTCCATAAGTTATTACGTGATGAAGGCTTAGTCGATTCTGATGAGCCATACAAGCGCTTACTGTGCCAAGGCATGGTACTTGCTGATTCGTTTTATCGTGAAGACGCGGCAGGCAAAAAAACCTGGTACTCCCCTGCTGATGTTACCATTACCAAAGACGAAAAAGGTCGCATCATTACGGCCATACTTATTAGCGATGGCGAAGCAGTCGTGCATGGCGGCATGACAAAGATGTCAAAATCAAAAAACAATGGTATCGACCCACAACAAGTGATCGATTTATATGGCGCTGATACGGTCCGTCTATTTACCATGTTTGCTGCACCACCTGAACAAACATTAGAATGGGTTGACTCAGGTGTGGAAGGCGCGAATCGCTTCTTAAAGCGCGTTTGGAAATTAGTTTCAGAGCATGTTGCCTTAGGCGAAACTGTCGCAGTAGATGCTGCACAGTTAAGCAAGTCGCAACAAGACCTACGTCGACTTGTGCATCAAACGATTGCTAAAGTCAGTGATGATATTGAACGTCGTCAAACGTTTAACACCGCCATTGCTGCGATCATGGAGCTGAGTAATCATTTACTTAAAGCGCCAAGCGATAGTGAACAAGACCGCGCTATTTTACAGGAAGGCAGCGAGGCAATCGTATTAATGTTAACCCCTATTACGCCGCATATTGCGCATGAATTATGGCAAGCATTAGGCCATGATAATGTACACATTGCACCTTGGCCTCAAGCGGATAGTGCCGCAATGGTTGAAGCTGAAAAACTGATTATAGTGCAAGTAAATGGTAAATTACGCGCCAAAATAACGGTTGCAGCTGACGCATCTAAAGAAACAGTAGAAGCATTAGGTCAAGCCGACAGTAACGTACAAAACTTTATTGATGGCAAGACTATCCGTAAAGTGATTTATGTGCCTGGTAAATTATTAAATATTGTCGCTAACTAAGTCAGTAACAAAACTGAGAATGACCCACAGCAGGCGTATAAGGATACACCACAATGACTACGGTTAATCAAATAACACAATCTGTATCACCTAGCACCAGACATTATTGGCTTGTGCGTTGGTTTTGTGTATTTGTGCTACTTGGGCTGATCAGCAGTTGTGGTTTTACTTTAAGGGGGCAACAGCTCCCTAACTCCGCTTTGTCTCATCTGCACGTAGAGCAGCCGACCCGTTATTCCGCCTTGCATAACACTGTTGAACAATATTTTACCAAACAAGGTATTCAACCAAATATTGATGGCACGATTACCCATACGATTAGCATTAAACCTGAATCTATTGAGCGTCGTTTGTTATCGGTTTTTTCTACCGGACAAGTCGCTGAGTATGAGTTGATTTATGCGGTTAATTACGTGCTACATTTCGCTGATATGGATCCCCAGAATTATACATTTACGTTAATTCGAGAGTACCAGGATGATCCTCGTCAAGTGTTAGCCAAAACTCGTGAGCTTAATTTAGTACTCAATGAGCTACGCCAAGAAGCTGCTGCAACTATTTACCAGCGTTTACCTGCGCATTTAGCCCAGTTGCAAGGCCGCTAATATGCAATTACGTTTAAATCAGTTAGCAACTCAATGTGACAATAGTTTACCGCCCTTTGTATTAATTTTCGGTGATGAGCCGCAACAAACGATACAAGCGCTTGATACGGTGCGTGAGCATGCGCTTAAAGCTGGGTTTGCAGAACGACAAAGCCTCACGGCCGATGCTGATTTTGACTGGTCAACGTTACTAGAGGCCACGCAAACGATGTCATTGTTTAGCGATAAACAACTGATTGAACTTCATTTACCTACAGGTAAACCGGGTAAAGAAGGCAGTAAAGTATTATTGAGCATAGCTGAGCAACCTTCAGCGGATGTTTTGATTGTCATCTATGGTCCACGTGTTGGCAAAGATGTGCAAAACACCAAGTGGTTTAAAACCTATCAATCTGCGGGTTGGTTCATCCCTTGTTTTGCGCTAGAAGGACGTGACTTAGAAAATTGGGTCGCGCAGCTTCTACAACAGATCCCAATTCATACCACACAAGATTGTATCGCGTTTGTCGCTGATGCCTGTGAAGGTAATATGCTCGCTGCTAAGCAAGAAATCGATAAACTGGGTTTATTGTATGCAGGTGGCACACTAAACATAAAACAATGTAAAGCAGCCGTTGTAGAGCAATCACGTTATACCGTATATCAACTCATTGACACAATGCTTGCTGGTGATGCTCAACGGATCGTTAAGTTATTGTTTCGCCTTGAGAGTGAAGGGCTAGAACCTAACATTATTATCTGGGCATTGATTAAAGAATGGGAAACACTCTATACCATTGATCAACTCCAGCGCAACGGCGAACGGATTAATTGGACTGCATTACGTGTATGGGGCAACAAACAAGGTTTGTATACCGATTTACTAAAACAATTTACACCACAAAAATTTGCTTCAATCAGAGTGGCATTAAAAGAAGCTGACTTTCAGTTTAAAAACACACAACCTACACGCCCTTATGTATTGTTGTGTCATTTATGCCTTCTCTTTACGCCATACGGTTTAGATGAGTTTACGTTGAGTTATGCATAAACCCCTGCTCTATTNNTATTTATTTGGTGGAAGTTTCAACCCGCCGCACCGTGGCCATATTGAGCCTTTATTAGCACTGCAACAACAGTATGGCGTGGGTAATATTACTTTATTACCTAATCATATTTCACCTCTTAAACTCGACCAACCACCCGTATCCAATGCGCATCGGTTGGCAATGCTGCAGTTATGTACTGCTGAATTTCCTAGTTTAACGATCAGCGATTATGAGTTAACACAGCCTGAAACAAGTTTTACGTTCAACACTCTGTTGCATTTTTCTGAGCATTATCGTGTATTTTTTATTATCGGTGAAGACAGTCTGCAAAGCTTCGATAAGTGGCACCGGTATGCCGATATTATGCAGCTGTGCCACATCATTGTACTCCCGAGAGACCAAGTTCAAACTAAAGTAGGAACATTACCTAAAAAAATCGTGCAAAATATCAACACATTAACACAGGGTCCGATACACCATAAAATAGGCTGTATCACCCGAGTTATCTTGCCTAGAGTGAATATTTCATCCACCCAATGCAGGTTAGAATTACTAAACCGCGATATAGAAAGTCAATTTATTACGCCAAGCGTGTTAAACTATATTCGTATACATCATTTATTTGCAAACTGAGGCAACTTTGGACCACGATAGCTTAAAAAAATTCGTCATTGATAAAATTGAAGACATGAAAGGTAGAGACATCACTGAAATTGATGTAGCTGGTAGATCAACCGTTACCGACACGATGATAGTGTGTTCAGGTAACTCAAAACGACATGTTCGCTCTATTGCGGAAAATGTTGTAGTAGAAATGAAACGCGCAGGTTCACCTCCTTTAAGTATTGAAGGACAAGAATCAGGTGAATGGGTATTAGTCGATTTAGGTGATGTTGTCCTGCATGTTATGCAAGATGAAACCCGTGACTTCTATCAACTAGAAAAACTCTGGTCTTAATTACCTTAGGTTAGCACAACGATGCGCATCCAAATTATTGCAGTTGGAACTAAAATGCCTGACTGGGTAGAAACCGGATGCGCTCATTTTCTTAAACGATTCCCTTCTGACATGCCAGTCAAGTTTACTCAGATCCCTGCGGGGAAAAGAGGAAAAAATGCAGACGTTACTAGAATTTTAGAAAAAGAAGGTGAACTTACCTGTCAAGCTATCGGCAAACATGACCGAGTAGTCACGCTTGAAGTATTGGGTAAACCATGGGACTCCCCCACATTAGCCAAACAAATTGATAGCTGGAAGATGGATGGACGCGACGTCAGTTTATTAATTGGCGGTCCAGAAGGCTTAGCCCCAGCATGCATTGCGCTCGCTGAGCAACGCTGGTCATTATCCCCATTAACACTCCCTCACCCCTTGGTACGCGTCATTGTAGTTGAAAGTCTTTACCGTGCGTGGTCGATAACCCAAAACCATCCTTATCACAGAGAATAGGCGCACTTTCCAGAATGAATAACCGACGCCAGACTATTCGAGATTTTACTGCGGAATCCAACTTATTTCTCCGTCGTTGTCTCTTTGCTGTGCTCTTGTGTTTCACCCTGATTTTAGTTGTCTTAAATAACCTTTATTCACTGCAAGTGGAGCAGTTTGAAGATTATCAAATACGTGCCGATGGAAATCGCATTAAGGTGATCCCTGTCGCGCCCAATCGCGGTATAATTTATGATCGAAACGGCACTATCATTGCTGAAAATCGACCAGTATTTAACCTCGAAGTGTCGCTGGAACAAGTCGAAGATCTCGATACACTATTAGACGAATTACAACAGCTACTTGAGCTTACCCCTTCTGATATTGCTCGGTTCGAACGCAACCGAAAACGCCAACGCAGGTTTCATCCTGTAACTCTTATCGCGAATATGGATGAAGATATGATGGCGTTATTTTCTGCACAACAACATCGTTTTGATGGCGTTGCCGTTGAAGCCAGTCTTGCGCGTTACTATCCCTACGGCAGTGCCTTAACGCACGTATTGGGTTATGTCTCAAAAATCAACGCACGGGATCTAAATTTGATTGCTAGTTGGGGGGCACAATCCAATTATGCTGCGAGTAAAAATATAGGTAAACAAGGCGTCGAACGGTATTACGAAGAACGCCTGCATGGCAAAGTCGGCTATGCGCAACTAGAAGTAGATAGTAAAGGACGCACATTACGGATATTAGAACAAACCCCACCGCAACCTGGTGAAGACTTGATTCTCAATATTGATATTGAATTACAACTTTATGTACAATCTTTGTTAGCCGATAAAAAAGGCTCCGTGGTGGTTTCAGATCCAAGTGATGGTGGGATTTTAGCGATGTATTCAAGTCCGTCCTACGACCCCAATTTATTTGTAAATGGCATCTCGCAAAAAGATTATTCTAAATTAATTGAAAATAATGACAGACCACTTCTCAATCGAGCGGTACAAGGACAATACCCCCCTGCATCATTAATCAAACCCCACTTAGCATTGTTAGGTTTAGAGTCGCAAAAAATCACAGATACAACTCATATCCAAGACAAAGGTTATTATCAGTTAGAAGATGTTGAACACGTATGGCGTGATTGGTTGAAGCGTGGGCACGGAAAAGTGGATGTCCAACGATCAATTGTGGTGTCGTGTGATACATTTTTTTATGAATTAGCTTATAAATTAGGAATTGATACAATCCATGAATACATGGCGCAATTTGGCTTTGGTGAACACACCAACATTGATCTGTTAGAAGAGTCTGATGGCAATTTACCGAGCCGAGGTTGGAAACGTGCGAGGTTTAATCAACCTTGGTATATTGGTGATACGATTTCTGTTGGTATTGGACAAGGATACTGGACTGCAACACCTGTACAATTAGTCGATTCAATCAATACGATTATTAATTATGGCGTTAAAAATCGTCCTAAGCTACTTAAAGCAAGCATTCTAGATGACCTAGTCATTACAGAACCGTTAAATACCGCTGAACCTATTAGAGTACTGCAAAAGAAAAATTGGGATATGGTGCAACAAGCGATGTTTGATACAGTCAATACACCACAAGGCACTGCATTTAAAGCGTTTAGTAACAGTTCATATGCATCAGCGGGTAAAACAGGGACTGCGCAGTTATTCTCAGTTGGCCAAGATGAAGATGTAGATGATTTGATCATTGCCGACTATTTAAAAGATAATGCGATGTATTTAGGCTATGCACCGGCAAAAGATCCTAAATTGAGTGTCATCGTGGCATTAGAAAATGCTGGTGGAGGTGGCTCGAATGCCGCTCCCATTTCTCGCAATGTTATGGATTATTGGTTAGGAGAAACGCACTAATGCCGGTATCAAAAACAGCAATGCAACAATCCGACAATTTTTTAGCGCGAATACATATTGATGGCTGGTTACTTTCGGGTTTGTTAGTGTTAATGAGCATTGGCTTATTGACAATTTATTCTGCTAGCGGGCAAGATATGGAATTAATTCAACGCCAAGTCATCCGCTTAGCGATAGGGTTAGTGGCCATGTTTGTCCTAGCTCAAGTGCCAGTATCCTTTTATCGGAATATCTCTCCTTTCGTCTATGGGATTGGAATTGTCTTACTTCTTTCAGTATTAATCATTGGCGTAACTGGTAAAGGTGCACAACGGTGGTTAGATTTAGGGGTATTTCGCTTTCAGCCTTCAGAAATATTAAAATTATTTGTTCCGATGACCGTCGCTTGGTACATCAGTAAAGATGGGATGCCACCAAGTTTCAAGCACTTAATGGTAGCGCTATTAATTGTGTTTATACCAACTATTTTAATCGCTCGCCAGCCTGATTTAGGCACGTCATTATTAATCGCTAGCTCAGGGATATTTGCGTTATTTTTAGCTGGGATGAGTTGGCGGATCATCGCTCTTTTCGCCTTACTCATTGGTAGCTTCGCCCCAATTATGTGGTTGTTTTTGATGAAAGCATATCAAAAACAACGGGTCACGACCTTTTTAAATCCAGAAAGCGATCCACTCGGCGCTGGCTATCACATTATCCAATCGAAAATAGCGATAGGATCTGGCGGTCTGACAGGTAAAGGCTGGTTACAGGGCTCTCAATCACAACTTGAATTTTTACCTGAACCCCATACAGATTTCATTTTTGCAGTTTTTAGCGAGGAGTTTGGCTTTTTGGGCGTAATCGGTCTGTTATTAGTCTATGGTTTTATTGTCGGACGTGGTTTAATTATCGCTTCACGATGCCAGTTTTTATTCAGTAAATTATTAGCGGGTAGTATCACCCTCACTTTTTTTGTCTATGTTTTTGTTAATATGGGCATGGTGTCGGGTTTATTACCGGTTGTTGGTGTGCCTTTACCACTAGTCAGTTATGGCGGCACTTCGATGGTTACGTTGATGTCTGGATTTGGTTTACTAATGGCAATTTCAACCCAAAAAAGAGTAATGTCACGATGATTAAATTACCCCGAATTATCTGCATATCACTTTGTATTTTTGCACTTGCAGCGTGTTCATCGGCTCCTAAAAGTCGCTATTCTATGCGAGTAGATTCTGCACCAATTACATTAATACCGGATCATGAGCCGAGTATTATCATTCCTCAATTTGAACCTTACCGTTTAGCTAACATGCGTCCTTATACTATCCGCGGAATTAATTACCAGCCAATACTCTCAGGTAAGGGCGTCGTCGAGCATGGATACGCATCTTGGTATGGACAAAAATTTCACGGACATCTAACGTCAAATGGTGAGGTTTTTGATATGTACGAATTTACTGCAGCCCATAAAACGCTGCCGCTGCCGTCTTATGCACGAGTAACGAACACTAAAAACAACAAAAGTATTATTGTGCGTATTAATGACCGTGGTCCATTTCACCACAACCGTATACTTGATTTATCGTTTGCCGCAGCCAAAGAACTGGATTACTTATCCACCGGAACCGCTTCTATCAAATTAGAAGTGATACATGTCGATGAAGATAACATGGTAACGGTGGCTAATAATCCGAGCATTTCACTGAATCAATACCTTGACCCCAGTCCAATTGAATCTAACGCTAATCAACTGTTTATTCAAATTGCAGCGTTTAATGATAAAGCAAAAGCGGAATCATTAGCCCTAGCTGCAAATGTTATTTACCAACACCCGGCAACTATTAGCGCCAATAATAAAATTTATCGCACACTAATTGGGCCGATTGATAACCGTGTGCTTGCAGATGCGTTATTGCTAGATGTTCGTGGTACAGGGTATGACCAAGCTTTTATCTATTTAAGTGAATAAGTCTTAGTTTAATTGAAACTTTTTTACCCTGATATAGTCAAATGTCCGCATGGAAATGTTATCATGTAAATCATTCATTTTGTTTGTCCCTAGGTGTTGTATGCAAAAAATTGTTACCTTGTTTTGTTTTCTGTGTTGTTCTTTTTTATCCTATGCGGTGGTGATCATCCCTCCCGCACCAAGCGTCTCTGCATCAGGTTATATTTTACTTGATGCAAATACCGGCGATGTGATTGCAGAACAAAACGCAGATATGCAACTTGCCCCTGCGTCATTGACCAAAATTATGACGATGTATGTAATCGGTCAAGAATTACAAGCAGGTAATATTGCGCTCAACGACCCAGTCACTATTTCAGAGAAAGCTTGGGCTAAAAACTTCCCTGATTCATCAAAGATGTTTATTGAGGTGGGCACTCAAGTCAGTGTGTCTGATTTGATCCATGGTATCGTCATCCAGTCTGGTAACGATGCGTGTGTAGCGATGGCCGAACATATTGCTGGCTCAGAAGAAGCATTTGCTTCAATGATGAACGCTCATGCTGCGAAACTAAATATGAATTCAAGTCATTTTGTCAATTCACATGGTTTGCATGATAGCGAACATTTTACATCGCCTCGTGATATGGCATTACTGTCACGTGCATTAATTCGTGATAACCCTGAAGAATACAGGCTGTATAGCCAAAAAGAATTTACTTACAACGGCATCCGTCAATATAACCGTAACAGCCTGTTATGGGATAAAGCCCTTAGTGTGGACGGTATCAAAACCGGACATACTTCCGATGCAGGCTATAGCTTGATTACTTCAGCAACCCAGGGAGACATGAGATTAATATCAGTGGTTATGGGTACTGATTCAGAGCGCGCACGTAAAGTAGAAAATAAAAAGTTACTCCGTTATGGCTTCCGTTTCTTTGAATCAGTCGCGCCATATAACGCGGGTCACAGTTTTGTCGCGCATCGTATTTATATGGGTGATCGCAAAACCGTTGATTTGGGGATTACGCAAGATGTATCATTAACCATTCCGCGTGGTCAATCCAAAAACCTGAAAGCCAATTTTATTATTGACCGACAATTACAAGCGCCGTTGAAAAAAGGTGAAGTCGTCGGTGTTTTGAGTCTGCAAATTGAAAATGAAACCATTGCTGACTACCCACTTGTTGCCTTACAAGATGTAAACGAGGGTAGCATGTTTGATAAAGCCCTAGATTATTTTCGTTTACAATTTAGCGATGACACTACAAATTAATCCCCGCTAAAACTAGAAAAAAATAACGGTCTGGGTGTATAATCAGGCCGTTTTTGTTTGTGTTATAATATAATTTAAATAGCATAATACAATCGCATAATTTTTAACTGAGGTCCAAATCATGGATACACATTTTGACGAGTTGTTAGAGTTCCCTTGTTTTCAAACATTCAAAGTGTTAGGCGTAGCGCATCCTGAATTACCTGATACTGTAATCAATAGCTTGCAAGCATTAGCACCAGGTGATTATGCACCAACGGTTAAACCGAGTACCAAAGGTAATTATCATTCTCTTTCGATTAGTGTCAAAGTCACCTCTAAAGAGCACATGGAAACTATCTATACCGAAATTTCAGCATTAGAGCTGGTGCGTGTTGTAATTTAATGACTCTGATTGTTAGAGATTTACAACTCCAACCTTATGAACCCATTTGGCAAGCAATGCATGCCTTTACGGATTCACGCACAGCTGACACCATAGATGAAATATGGCTTGTTGAGCACCAACCAGTCTATACCCAAGGTCAGGCAGGTAAACCTGAGCATTTATTAAATCCTAATGCAATCCCTGTCGTTCATGTCGATCGTGGTGGACAAATTACCTACCATGGCCCCGGACAACAGATGATGTATGTATTACTCAACATTAAACGCTTAAAAGTTGGTGTACGCCAATTGGTTACCGCACTTGAAGAGTGTATTGTTGCCCATTTAGCACAGTTTAATATCAAGGCATATCCCAAAAAAGATGCGCCAGGCGTATATGTTAATGAACAGAAAATTTGTTCTATTGGTTTACGGATCCGGAAAGGATGTTCGTTCCATGGACTGGCATTAAATGTTAATATGGATCTGACCCCATTTAATCATATTAACCCTTGTGGTTATGCAGGTTTAGAAATGACGGATAGTGCTCGATTAGGCGGCGCAGCGGATTTAGCTCGTGTAGGCCAAGATATCGTTGCACATTTTTGCACCTTAATAGGTGTTCAACAAGTACAGTTTAGAGAAGGTTTTGATGAGTAATTCACGTCCAGAAGCAGGAGTTAAACTCCGCGATGATGAAAAAGTAAAACATATCCCTATCACCATTATTCCTTCTGAAAAAGAAGAAATGTTGCGTAAGCCAGCATGGATTAAAATCAAATTACCACGTACCACTGAGAAAGTTGAAAAAATCAAACAAACACTGCGTGAAAATAATTTGCATTCAGTGTGTGAAGAAGCCAGCTGCCCTAACCTAGCAGAATGTTTCAATCATGGTACTGCAACGTTTATGATCCTCGGTGATATTTGTACTCGTCGTTGTCCTTTTTGTGATGTCGCGCATGGTAAACCGTTACCTCCGAGTGCCGAAGAGCCGATCAAATTAGCGACGACTATCGCTAAAATGGAGCTTAAATATGTGGTGATCACTTCAGTAGATCGTGATGATTTACGTGACGGTGGCGCACAGCACTTTGTTGATTGTATCAATGCCATTCGTGAGCATAGTCCTAACACCAAAATCGAAGTCTTAGTACCCGATTTCCGTGGTCGTATGGATCGTGCTTTAGAAATTTTAAGCACCGGCTTACCTGACGTCTTTAATCATAATCTAGAAACCATTCCACGTTTGTATCGTGAATGTCGTCCGGGTGCGAATTATCAGTGGTCTTTAGATTTATTGAAAAAGTTCAAAGCGGCGCATCCGCATATCCCGACTAAATCAGGTTTAATGATGGGAATGGGGGAAGAAGTTGCTGAGATCCAGGTTGTTCTTGACGATTTACGCGCCCACAACGTCGATATGCTAACGTTAGGTCAATATTTACAGCCATCACGCCATCACTACCCGGTGAAACGTTATGTCACTCCTGACGAGTTCACTCAACTGGGTGATTATGCTAATGAGATTGGTTTTACTCATGCCGCTTGTGGACCTATGGTTCGTTCAAGTTACCATGCAGATAAACAAGCCGCTGGAGAAGATGTCGTAGGTCAATTTCAGCCAAGCAAAAAATAAAGCGACTCGATAACCTACTGCACTTTTTTACGTGTTTAGATAAAATGAAATCCCTAATGATATAATTCGCTAGGGATTTTTTTATGGTTCTAAATTAGATAAATACGGTCATGTAGGTATAGGTAATATCAAATTTCTCATTGGTTTCACTAATTTCAAACGTAAACCGCAGCCTGATTTGAACACCATCAGTAAATAATGCACCAAGCACAAACTCAAATTCACTATCAGCGGGGATATTAGTTCCTTCCGTCAATATTATCCCCGTTTGTACATCTTGAATAAATGCAGTAAAACCTTCTACCGATGCTCCTACGCTAATGCCTGTAATCGTGTAAGATTGACCAATGCTAGTGAATTTAAATCGGTCGAGAGCATAAAAGTTAGGTGGATTGGCTGAATTGATGCTAGCCGTTATGACGGCAAGTTGATTGTCAAAAGGAAACGGTACATCCTCATACACAACATTCACACCACGACTTAAACGTTGTAACGTAATTTGTGGGAGAATAGCGTCGATCACAACTGGATCGGTGCTACTATCCTCATTTCCATCATTTACCGTTAAATTCAGGACATAACTTCCAGGCAAATCAGGTGTAAATTGCGGATTGACAATTGCTGTATTGTCTAACGTTACCACACTATTAATAGGCTTGCTGACGAATGCCCAACGATAAGAAATAGGATCGTTATCAGCATCCGTACTCTTTTCACCCGACAAAGACACGAGTTGGCCTACTAACAAAGATTGATCTATTCCTGCATTAGCGATTGGAATTGAATTTGCAGTTTGTGCCGTAATATTCATCGAAACCGGTGCACTATCGGCGCTACCATCATTAACAATCAATTGTACTACATAGCTGCCATCTTCTATTGGTGTCATTGAAGGCGCAATAGTATTGGCATTGGCTAACGCTATGGTACTTGTCTCAGGCTGGCTCAAAATACTCCACCTATAACTTAATACATCGCCATTCGCATCACTACTCTCGGCACCACTAAGAGTGACAAACGTACCTGATACTACATTTTGGTTAGCGCCAGCATTAGCAATAGGGATCGCGTTATTGCTACTAACCGTAACGGTGACAGAGTCCGCAGTACTTGCCAATGTATTATTATCAGTCACGGTTAATTCAAATATAAAATTGCCGACCCTATCCGCAGTAAAGGTTGGTGTGGCGCTGGACGTATCACTTAATATTGCGCTACTGCCTGATGGAGCTGACACCAATATCCATGTAAAAGTAATTAAATCACCATTAGGGTCAGTACTTAAAGATCCATTTAATGTGATCAACAATCCTTCAATGCTACTTTGATCTGCACCAGCATTAGCAATAGGCGCTAAATTAAGTTCGGTTGCTGAGACCGCTGAGGGTGAAGGTGTTTGACCAGATTCCCCCCCGCAAGCTGCAACCAGTAGTGTGAGAATAAGTGCTGCAGCACGCTTAATATTTATGTTAAAGCCCATATTCAATCCTTGTAATACGATAACAGTACCGGTGAGACGAAGCAGCACTACGCATTGCTTCAATTTACTATTTATCGGTAAATATTAAAATTTATTGAATATTAGAAGATGATTGAAGAAAAAAAATTAAAGCATCATTCTCAGGACGTTACCGTTTTATGCCACGTGTTATTCCTTATTTTGTTGTAATCAAATGAAACCTTGTTTGTCTGCCATTTAAGTATGAAACGGTCTGCCCATCAAAAACAGCATTCTCTTCAAGCATGATCCGCACTTCTTTGCCCCAAGCTTCAATAAACTTTGCGGCATTTAATTCAATCGAATATGCCGTTTGAGCATGTAATGGGTAATCCCCTTGGATTGGCACTCCACCTTGAGAATCCCACATCCCTAAGGTCGTCCCTGCCGCATGCCCATGATAACCAAGAGGATGGGTGTAAATTGATGGTTTAATACCTTCTTTAATAGCTTGCGCACGAGCTTCACGCAAAATAGCATTACCCGTTTTGCCTACCGCGAACAACGACGTAAAAATATCTTGTAAGCGATTAGCATCAGCAAGTGCCCCTTGCAAGTACTCAGGCGCATCAGTTTCATTCTCTTTAAGTACATAGGCATGTTGTTGCTGATCAGTGTTGAGTCGTAAATAAGTAATGCCAAAATCCAAATGGACTAAGTCACCTGGTAATATGGTGTTATCCGGTTTCACATTCGTAAACGCATCAATATGATTAAATGCATCCGTTGAAGCACGCTGAATTGACACACTCGGATGAAACCAATTTTGTAACCCTAATTCTGTGGACTTATCACGTAACCACCAGACGACATCATCGGTTGTCGTCTTACCTGGGGTAATGACTTTTTGACTGTAAACTTCTTTAATAATCCGATGCCCCATCGCAACAATCTCAGGGTATATCGCTAACTCCATCTTGGTTCGTGTTTCCAACCATGCCAGCGCTAATGGCTCACTAGACATAAGATGGCTTTGTAGGCGTAATGGTAACACACCAATCAAATCCTCAAACTCAGTCGCGGTTAATCCATCAGCAAGGGCAAAATGCGCCGATTTATTGACCGCAATCGCTTTGGGTTGCTTCGCCTCAATCAGCTCGACCAATCGCTGCCATTGAGACGGCTGGGCTTCTTTATCCCACGTTTTTTGAAATAGCGTGTCGACTTGATAGCGAGCTACAGCATAGCGTTCAATCGGTTTGCCTTCGCCTGGATTAAATAATACTAAGATTGTTCGGCGACGTGCTGATAACCAGGTTGAAGGCAGCATAGTTTTTAGAATTGGATCTTCATTATACTCGCGTGAAATCAATATCCACATATCAATCCCTTCACGCGACATCAGTTGAGGCAACGTATTGATCAATTTATCTTCAAGCATCTCGTTGATCTTTTTAGCGCGGGCTTTCATCGGTAATATTTCGCTGCGGGATAATGGAGTCAATACATCAATATTTAACGCTTGAGTAAATGTTAAACCTGACTGTTCTTGAGCATATAAATTCGTTGTTACGCCATATCCAAGTAACATTACACTAATAATTACAAAAATCCGCATACTGTATTTTACTCTTTAAAAATCAATACCAACCAATTTGCAACAGACTAAGATGATATTCAACTAAAATTTGGTACAATCAGTTCGGATTTCAAAATAATTATAATTTTAATGACCAATATCACAATAAATACGATGACTGCAGCACCTAATTCGACTTCCTCACTCTCACGTAAGCACATTTATGTTGCCTATACTGGTGGAACGATAGGTATGCGTCCGTCTGAAAATGGCTATATTCCTGTATCAGGGTTCCTAGGTGAAACGCTACAAGGCATGCCTGAGTTTCACCGCGCTGAAATGCCCGAATTTACGCTACATGAATATGCGACTTTGCTTGATTCTTCTGACATGCAGCCTAGTGATTGGCAAATGATCGCTCAAGATATTAAAGATAATTATCATGCTTATGATGGTTTTATTATTTTGCATGGGACTGATACGATGGCATATACCGCATCAGCATTATCGTTTATGTTCGACGGACTAACCAAACCGATTATAGTGACCGGCTCACAAATTCCATTGGCACAACTGCGATCTGATGGCCAAGTAAACTTACTCAATGCATTATATTTAGCCGCCAATTATCCGATTGCTGAAGTCACGTTATTTTTCAACAACCAGCTTTTTAGAGGCAATCGTTCTCGAAAAGTTAACGCCGATGGCTTTAATGCCTTTGCATCGCCTAACTATCCCGTTTTAATTGAAGCAGGGATCAATATTCAAGTTAATACGACTGAAAACTTGGTAAACCCCAGCAAGCCCTCTTCTCAGCTCGATAATGCAACTGATATTACGTTACATAATATTGATGCTCAACCCGTTGGCTTAGTGAGTTTGTATCCAGGTATCAGTGTTGACATCATTAATAATTTGTTACGCCAACCCGTCAAAGCACTAATCCTTTTAAGTTATGGTGTCGGCAATGCCCCCCAAAATGAAGCTATGCTCAGTGCATTTGCAGAAGCGAAAGCACGCAACATTATAATTCTAAATTGCACTCAATGTTTGTCAGGGAAAGTAAATATGGATGGTTATGCCAATGGCAAGCGTTTGGCTGATGTGGGTGTATTATCAGGCTATGATATGACGGTAGAGGCTGCATTAACTAAATTGCATTTTGTGTTATCACAAACGGACGACTACGCTAAACGAGTCGCCCTATTGGGACAAGATCTTAGAGGTGAAATTAGTCTGTAAGTTTTACTTGAGCAATCGGTGCTTGCCCAGCTTGACGCAATTCATTACGTAACTCTGATTTTGATTTGTGTACCATTTCACCATCGGCACCAATGGTCATATGCTCATTAGAACGTTCCACTTTGGCTTGGTACAGCATGACCATTTGCAATGAGTTTGCTTTTTGTTCTTCTGTCAAAGGCGTACCATTGGGCCATTTTCCGGTTTCCACAGCTTGCTTTAGGTTAGTAAAAACCTCTGGGGTCATCGCGTTTACAAGTTGCTCTACATTCATTGCGCTTTTCTCTTTACTAAGTAAATTTGTTAAAATTAGCCGAATACTTTACTGCGCTTAGTCAACAATATTCGCACTCGATTGATGATATACCACACAAATCCAATGACACACACCAGCATGGCAATACTATGCTGCGTGCTACCGACTTCAGGTTGTCCCCAATACATAAACCCAAATCCAGTAATAAACACCAGCACAGCAATAAACGATTGAGTTTGTAGCGATTGCTGACGTATATATTTATCCATTTTTTCTTTACGCAATACCGCTTCGGCGTCAACAGCGGTGACGTGAAAACCACAATGGTTACATTCGTCGGCTTTATCAGATATTTTCTTTTTGCACGCTGGGCAATCTATCAACATCGGGTTACTTTCCTATATTTAATCATCATTCTTCCGGCATAAAAAAACCTAGTAAGGCGAACCTCACTAGGTTGATATATTACACGAAACTGAGAATAAAATTAATCTTTAACTTTATTCCAATATTCATTCATCGTGTCTTTCATCTCTTTACGTAGCATCATAATGCCAAATAAATTTGGTAAGGTCATCACTACAATCGAGACTGCTGACAATGCCCATACCAATGTGGTATCAGAAAACGCTGCCCAGAAAAAGCCCGCTACATAGATCACTCGATAAGGCATAACTGACTTTGGACCTAACAAATAAGTCATCGCTCGATCACCATAATACGACCAAGCGATGGCGGTGGAGAAAGCAAATAACAACAAGCCGATCGACACGATATACTGGCCAAAATCACCAAAGTAGCCACGTGTAAATGCGATTGTCGTTAACTTAGCTGAATGCACCAGTGACATACCCGAGACAACTAAATTGTCTTTTTGTGGCACGCCATTGATTACCTCAATTCGACCTGTAAATAGATCTTCTTCAGAACCAATACTGTACGTTACATTTTCAGCAATAGAACGTGCATTCATTAAAGTAAAATCAGTATTGTTTTGTGCCTTACCGCCGACAATAGTTAAAACACCACTGTAATTTTCGACCGTACTGCCATCTACATTATTGATTAGCTTGTAAAGGTTAGTTAAATCTTCTTCTTTTTTATCCGAATATTCACCCGCTAAAAACACCATATCTGACGCATCGAACACATTTTGATGTTTTTCTTTCCAGACGCCTGAAGATAAGATCACTAAACCGGTAATGGTACAAATAATAATCGTATCGATGAAAGGTTCAAGAATAGACACCATACCTTCAGAAGCTGACTCTTTAGTTTTGGCAGCAGCGTGAGCAATTGGAGCAGAACCCTGACCGGCTTCATTAGAAAATAAACCGCGGTTAACGCCACGGTTAAAGGCATACGCGAGAGTTGCACCTAAGAAACCACCCGCAGCAGCTGAACCAGTAAAGGCATCAGAAATAACCGAAGCAAATGCAGGACCTATGTTTTCAGCGTTAGCAAAGATAACAGCGAATGCACCGACGATATAAATTAATGCCATCAATGGCACAATGGTCGATGTCACAGAAGCGATACGATGGATCCCACCGATTATCACTAGACCGAGAAGAATCGCTAATACACCACCAACCAGCATAGGTTCAAAACCAAATGTAGCTTCAATCGAGGTTGCGATGCCATTAGACTGCGGTAAATTTCCGGTACCAAATGAACTGATGACTGTCGCGATTGCAAACGCTACAGCTAGCCACTTCATATTTAAGCGCTTATCCATATAGTACATCGGGCCACCAGCCATAGTACCATCTTCGGTTTGTTCACGGTATTTATGCGATAAGGTGACTTCCACAAACTTCGTTGTCATTCCTAAGAATGCCGTTGCCCACATCCAAAATAACGCCGCCGGACCACCTAAAAATATCGCAAATGCGACACCGGATATATTACCGGTACCTACCGTGCCCGATAAGGCTGTGGTCAACGATTTAAAATGCGACGTATCACCAGGATCGTCCGGTTTATCATATTTACCAGTAACCACTAACCAAGCGTGCTTAAAAAAGCGTATTTGCGGGAACTTTAGATATATTGTAAAAAATAAACCTACACCTAATAGTACATAAGGAAACCAAAAAGCGCCCCCTAAAAAGCTATCGAGTGTTTGTAGTACGTTATATAGTGCATCCACTTTATATTTTCCTTTTTTGTCATTATTATTATTGTTGTTTTATTGATATTATTATTGTGTTGTCTTTAATTTATTTACTACTGCACGGATTGGGATCAATAAGTCTTCTCCTAACTGCGCACAGCGAGGTACTGACCAGCCGAAAGCCGCATCCGGTAAATCTGCATTATCTTTAAACGGCATTTCTAATGTATAAGCCATACAATTAAACTGATGGGCTACGGCATTAGAGGCAACAGTTAAATTCGCTTCTCCAGGTTGGTTTTTCGGGTATCCATAGACATCTTGAAATTCGGGGGTTGCATTGAGTAACGATTGTTTAAACGTATTTTCTAAACCAGCCATACGCTCATCGTAATTAGGCACGCCTTCAGAACCTGCTACAAAATTATATGGCAGCGCCTCATCGCCATGCAAGTCTAAATACATGTCGACCCCAGTTTCACGCATTTTATGTAACACATGATACACTTCCGGACTAGTTTCTAATGACGGGGTTTGCCACTCACGGTTTAGATTTACGCCAACCGCATTAGTGCGAAGATGACCGCGCACAGAGCCATCAGGGTTCATGTTTGGAACGATATAAAATACAGCATGATTTAGTAAATCACGAGATAAGCCATCATTTTCATCCAACAAACGTTCAATCAGTCCTTCAACACACCATGACGCCATACTTTCGCCAGGATGTTGACGTGCTGTCACCCATATATTGAGTTTAGTCTCATCGCTATGTGGGTCGCCGATCACAAGCATAGAGACATCACGTCCATCGACGGTTTCACCTAATAAAACATGTTGGCAATCAAATGAAGTTTGCGCAGAAGCCAGTAAATTCAAATATCGGTCATAACTATAAGGAATGAAATAAGCAAAATACATCACTTCATATTCTGGTGTCACATCAATCGTTAACTCATCACCATCAAACTGGGTATCAACCCGAAACCATTCATCACGGTCGTAACTAGCCAGTGCTTGATACCCTTCCCATCCTTTAGGATAAGCAGACTTAGCAAGATCTTCGATAATAATCGTATGATTGACCATCGCTTGAGTATGTAAGCGAAAATGGAACCATTGATAAAAATTAGATTGGTTGTCACAGTTGATGCGTAAACGTATCGCATCGGGGGAATCAGCAGAGACGACATGAATGTTGCCACTGTCGAATTTAGCATTGATTTGCATGGAATCGAACCTTGTTATTTTTCTTTTTGGTAATTTACCAATTAGTGGTGAAAAATACTAGGTTTGACGTAAAGTTATTTATTCAAATGCGGTGCGTAACTTTAGACCGAGAGACGTAGTGTAACCCACAGAACGACCGACCACACTGCCATTCGGTTGCAGAATATAAATACTTGGAAATGCAGTTACCTTAAAATCTTGCATTGTTTGTCGATTGCCTAATAACACATCACCTTGAACACCGACATCACGGACAAATTCAGATAATTCTTCGGCATGTTGATAGTCAACACCAATGCGCACAATATTAACTTTATTGGGATCGAGACTGTCGAGGTTATTGATACTTAATCGACAAATAGAACACCAAGGTGCAAAAATATAAACCAACGTTGGCTTATCATCGGCTAACAACATTCGGGTATTGCCTGCTAACGTCACAAATTGCGTATTTGGTAAAGTCACAGAGCCATCACTGGGTAACATATTGCGTTGTTGAAACGCAAATATCGCTCCAACAACCACACACACCATCACAATCTCAAATGCATAACCACGTAAGGTTTTTGCTTTTTTTATTGCGGATGAAGGCTCAGCGGAAGGCTTGATTGAAGAATTTTTTGGCATGTCATTTCCTATGATTAGCGTCTTATCCTACATTAAGACCGGTCTAGGATGTAATTTATTTTATAAAAAAGCCTGACTAAGTGGGGGCACTTCAAATCAGGCTTTTTATTATTACTCTGTGGTGTCATTACTCTGCGGTAATTTATAAGACGTAGGGTACAGAGTGCAATTATTTTTGTAGTGTTATTTGGGTAGTGTAGGTGATGTAATTCCCGCCATGTCTCGCACTACTCGCATAACTTGACAGCTATAACCAAACTCGTTGTCATACCACACGTATAAGTTGACACGATTTTCAGAAACAATCGTCGCCGTCGAATCAATAATTGAGGTCGCTCTAGCCCCGACTAAATCGCTTGAAACTATTTCTGTAGACCGAGTGAAATCAATTTGATGCTGCAAGTCAGAAAATAACGACGCGTATTGTATATAATCATTTACTTCGTCTTTGGTCGTTGCCGTTTCCAAATTTAAACTCAAAATAGCCATTGATACATTCGGCGTAGGGACACGAATCGAATTCCCCGTTAGCTTACCGGCTAATTTAGGGAAGGCTTTGGCTACAGCCGTGGCTGCGCCAGTTTCACTCAATACCATATTGAGCGGTGCACTGCGCCCGCGACGTTCACCTTTATGGAAATTATCAATCAGGTTTTGATCATTGGTATAGGAATGGACCGTTTCCACA
Organism: Glaciecola sp. UBA983; assembly: GCA_002292215.1. Taxonomy (GTDB): domain Bacteria; phylum Pseudomonadota; class Gammaproteobacteria; order Enterobacterales; family Alteromonadaceae; genus Opacimonas. The sequence goes on from DBBN01000064.1 coordinate 33,776, forward strand.
TGCCCATTGAGGATCCCAAACTTTTCATCTAGGACTTTTAACACTGGTGTTATCGCATTTGTGGTACAGCTAGCTGCCGACATGATCACATCAGAATCAAGAATGTCAGTATGATTAACCCCATGAACGATATTTTTGATATCGCCTTTACCCGGAGCGGTGAGCAACACTTTTTTCGCGCCCTTGGATTGCAAATGGATACCTAAGCCATCGCGGTCACGCCACATCCCGGTATTATCAACGACAATTGCATTATCGATGCCATATTGAGTGTAATCGACTTCTTTAGGGCTGTTGGCATAAATCACTTGGATAAATGAACCATTGGCTAGTAATGCATTACGCTCTTTATCTACTGTGATGCTGCCATTAAATGGACCGTGTACTGAATCACGACGCAGTAAACTTGCGCGTTTTTCTAAATCGCCGTCACCACCGCCACGCACGACAATAGCACGCAAACGTAATTTGTTATTGGTACCTTGACGTTCAATTAACAAGCGCGCTAATAAACGACCAATACGTCCAAAACCATACAACACAACATCTTGAGGTGCTTGGTCATCACCTTGATTAACAATGTCTGATAGTTCTTGATTTAAGAACGCACCTAAGTCTGTTTGTTCTTTACCACGTCCATAGTTAAATTCCCAAGCAAGTTTTCCTACATCGATTTGCGCTGGGGCAAGTTGTAAGACAGATAATGCATCAACAATTGGAAAAGATTCACGTAAACGTAATTTTTGTCCTTCATGCAAACGCACAGAGCGATGTGCTTTGATCACATCAATTGCGCTCGCATTTAATAATGAACGACCATAGACAGATATTTCAATTGCTCGATTACGATAAAGTTTACCAATTAGCGGCAACATCCTTTCTGCGTATTCCTGACGCTCCTGCCAACTTTTTTGGAGATCCTGTTCAACTTGTTGATTCATTGTCCACCCTTAAATGAGTCTTAAAATATTAATCAAGCATGCATCAATGCATCGCTTTTCGGTATAATTCTCGGGTAGTGTAAACGTGTCGAGGCATAATGCCAAACTGTTGATTTATTACAGAATTTATTAATTTTGAGGGAAAAAAAACACGTCTGTATGTAGGATTACAACATGCTTTTGGGTTTTATCCCACATACCGTCACAAAAACGATCATCAGATAATGAAAATAGAAATTAGATTACAAAAATGCACCGTAAACTAATACTAAAAACGTATGAAAATTGTCTTAATAATTCATATAAATGATGTTGCTCGGTTAATTTTGCGAATTATTCGTCACTATCAGGTGAAAATGTCAAAGACACAGAGTTAACACAATAACGTTGTCCGGTTGGCGCGGGTCCATCAGTAAACACATGCCCAAGATGCGCATCACATTGTTTACATACAATTTCAGTTCGAATCATGCCGTGAGTGTTGTCTGGGCGAAAGAGCACGTTTTGGTCTTGTGATTGTTCGTAAAAAGACGGCCAACCACAACCCGCATTAAATTTATGTGCTTGAGTAAATAATGGCGCATCACAACAGACACAATGATACTGACCAGCATCCCAATGATCATTAAATTCACCAGTGAATGGTCGTTCAGTGCCTTTCTCTTGAGTGACATAATACGCATCCGTAGACAGCTTCGAACGTAATTCATCTTTAGTTAGTTGCATCGTGAAATCCTTCTTAATCCGTTGTTTTGTGGTCTACTTTAAATAAGACGACAGAACGATTTGAGATCACAAATTCAGGTTTAGGAATGTAATTACCGCTTGGTCTAAACTCTGACATTCGAGTATCGAGTAAGACTTCCCAACGAGCCCCTTGCGGCAAAGCTGGTAACACCATTGTTTCATCGCTAGTACTGGCGTTGATACATAATAACCAATGTTCGAGATCTGTAGATGATGTGCCGTTGGTTGCTTCAATCATTTCGACGGCAAATCCTTGTACATCAGGATGCTCCCAATCGCTATCGCCTTTATCACTACCATCAATCTTATACCAATTCACCTCAGCCATATTATTGTGTAACAAATAACTATCGTCAGCTAATTGTGCGTCAGTCAAAATTCGGCTATTACGTTTAATTGCGATGCAATACTGACAAAAGGATAAAAAGTCTGATTGGGTTTTGCTTAAGTGCCAGTCAAGATAATTGAGCTCATTATCTTGGCAATAAGTGTTGTTGTTACCTAACTGAGTTTTACTTAACTCATCGCCTGATAAAAAATGTGGTGTTCCCTGGGCGAAGAGCATTGACGCTATCAAATTGCGCTTTTGCCGTTCACGTAAACTCAAAATCACCACATCATTTGTCTCGCCTTCAACGCCATAATTGTAACTTAAGTTATGATTATGCCCATCACGATTGTCTTCTAAATTCGCATCGTTATGTTTATCGTTGTAACTCACAATGTCATGCAAGGTAAACCCATCATGATAAGTAATCGGATTCACCGAAGTATGAATGCTACGCTCGCCTTTATGAAAAATATCACGAGAACCAAACATACGTGTCGCAAACGTGCCTGTTATGCCTTTATCTCCACGCCAAAAAGCTCTAGCAGTATCTCGATACTGATCATTCACTTCGGCATAACGCTCAGGAAATTGCCCTAACTGATATCCGTAGTCTCCCAAATCCCAAGGTTCGGCAAGCATATAGCAATCACGTAAAATCGGATCTTGTTCCACCGCTTTGAAAAAAGCCGCTTTTTTGGAATACGCATGAGGTTCACGCCCTAACCCTGTCGCCAAATCAAAGCGAAATCCATCGACGCCATAAATTAACACCCAATGCCGCATCGCTTCTAGAACCAAGGTTAAAATAAACGGACTGTCGATATTCAGGCTGTTGCCACAACCACTATAATTAGCATAATAATTGTCTTTACCAACTCGGGTATAGGCTTCGTTTTCACACATAGCACGCAAATTAATGATCGGTCCATCTGGCCCTGATTCGGCGGTATGGTTAAAGACCACATCAAGAATGACTTCAAAGCCCGCTTTATGATACTCCTGCACTAACAATTGCATTTCTTCGTGCGCGTCCGACTGTGCATAACGAGGCTCAGGTGCGAGCAATGAAGCGGGATTATAGCCCCAGTAATTAGTCAAACCTTTCTCAGTAATAAACGGCTCTGGCATGAATGCCATTACCGGCATTAACTGAATCGTCGTGACACCTAAGTTATGCAGATGCTCTAATATCGCTGGATGGACTGCACCAACATAGGTTCCCTGTTCTTTTTCAGGCACATCAGGATGAAGTTTGGACATGCTTTTGACATGCATTTCATAAATAACTCGGTGCGCAGGATCGACTTTTTTAGCTAGTGGAGTACGTTGTAAATCCTGCCTGGAAATTTTCGTTTTAGGATAAAACAAATGGGGTTCATGCAAATAGCGCTCAGCATCCCAATGCCAAGCAGAGGTGAGCTCTCTACTAAAGGGGTCAGAAAAAAACTGTAACCGAGTACTCGGCAGGTCTGTTCCCTCAACTAACTCGTCTATGTGAGTCACATACAAATAGCAAAATCCATCAACATTAAGCGATAATGTGTCATACCACACGTCTCCCTCTTGATGACGCATTTGATGTTCGTACATCAACTCCATCGTATCGGGGTGATAAATGTAAATATGGCAATTGCTTAATTGCGGTCCGTATACCGCAAAATTAATATCGTGAGGTAAAAAACTGCACCCATAAGGATAAGGCTTTGCTCGGGTTAACATAACACCTCTATATCAGCAATTAATGTGGTTTAGTCCTGTTTGATCCAGAACATCGTTGATAATGGAGGTAAGGTTAGTTCAATACTATAATCTTTTCCATGACTATGCCTATGTTGCGCCTCTAATTGACGCTCTTGCATATACCCACTCCCCCCAAACTCGGTATCATCGGTGTTGAGTAATACGCTATAAGTACCTTTATCTAAGCCTATTCGTACCTGGTCAACGGGTATTGGTGTAAAATTACATAATACGTAAATAGTTTGTTTAGTTTTCGGATCATAACGCAAAAACGATAAAATCGAACGCTCGGCATCATCATGGGTCAGCCATGCAAAACCATGGTGTTCATGATCGCAGGCGTGCAATGCCGGAAACTCTTTATATAGGGTATTTAATGTTTGGTATAAATGCTGCACCTGTTGATGTTTGTTATGTTGTAATAACTCCCAGTCAAGCTCCCCATCGTGATCCCACTCTTTAAATTGCGCAAATTCATTGCCCATAAAGTTGAGTTTTTTCCCTGGATGGGCATACATAAATCCAGCATAGGTACGTAAATTAGCCGCTTGTTGCCATTCATCGCCCGGCATTTTTCCGAGTAAAGAGCCTTTGCCATAGACTACTTCATCATGTGAAATAGGCAATACAAAGTTTTCATCAAACGCATACATCATACTAAAGGTAATATCGTTATGGTGATAACGGCGATACGCCGGATCTTTGGCAATATAGTGTAATGAGTCATGCATCCAGCCCATATTCCATTTAAAGCCAAAACCTAAACCATCCATATCAACTGGTCGCGATACCCGTGCAAATGAAGTCGATTCTTCGGCAATAGTGATCACGTTAGGATGCGCAGCATAAACCGCTTGGTTAACCCAGCGTAACAATGAAATCGCTTCGTAATTATGGTTGCCACCATCGACATTGGGGATCCACTCGCCATCATTACGCGAATAATCTAAATACAACATCGACGCCACGGCATCGACTCGTAAGCCATCGATATGAAATTTATCACACCAAAATAATGCATTTGCGACTAAAAATTGTCTGACTTCGGATTTACCAAAATCGTAAATGCATGAGTTCCAATCTGGATGCCAACCTTTACGCGGATCTTCATATTCATACACACAAGTCCCATCAAAGCGCGCTAAACCATGACCGTCTTCAGGGAAATGAGCCGGAACCCAATCGATAATCACACCAATGTTAGCTTGATGGCAGGCATCAACAAAATATTTAAAATCATCAACTGAACCAAAACGGCTCGTCGGTGCAAATAACCCAACCGGCTGATAACCCCATGAACCATCAAATGGATACTCAGAAATCGGCATCAACTCAATATGGGTATATCCCATATCGACAACGTATTTAACTAAATCAACGGCGAGTTCACGGTAAGTCAAATATCTGCGATCATCATGCGGTCGTTTCCATGATGCTAATTGCACCTCATAGATGCTCATCGGTTGATGATACGGGTCGTGATTTTGACGATTCATCCATTTCGAATCAGTCCATTGATACGCATTGTGATCGATAATTTTTGAAGCATGAGAAGGATACTGTTCAGCACTGAAGCCGACTGGATCGGCTTTATGGGGTAAACTATGACCGTGTTCATCTTTAATGGCGTATTTGTATTTATCACCAACGGTTGCTTGTGGGATCACTAAGACCCAATAGCCCATGTCGGTTTTTTGCATTTGGTGTGATAGGTCGTTCCATAAATTAAACTCAGCCACAACACTGACAGACTGTGCATTTGGGGCAAACACTGCAAAACGCACGGCACTAATTTGCTCACCATTGTCTAAGTCTATAGTAATTATCTGAGCGCCTAATTGCTCATAAACATTTTGGGGCACATGATCAACAAAATGCACGGCATGATAGGCCTCATCTTTAAATGCATACGGATCATATACCTGATATTGCGTATCCTGAGTCGTCACATTTAGCAAATATTGCGATACGCTGAGTGATGTATGACCTGTAAAAATACCATCAGCCACTCGCTTACATTGACTTAACACACTACCATCTAGTGCAATAACATCGACGGCATTCGCACCGGGTAAACAGAAGCGAAAGAAAGTCCCATCAGCATGCATAAACGCACCCAAATCAGAAAATGGATGAGATGCGCTAGCGGTTTGTATATGTGTTAAATCTGCCATGAAGAACTAAAATCCTTGTTTCTATTATATCTAATTTTTTATGCCTAGGCATTACGTCTAAAATGTTATGCCGATGCATTGCGTCGAGCTGCGTCAATATTTTGCGCTAGCTCTATAATCTCAGGTTTAGAGAATATATCTTCAAGGTTACGTGACAATTTACGCTTCCAATTAGGGTATTCTTTAAATGTACCCGGAATATTTACCGGTTTGTCCATTTGTAACCAATCTTCAAGTTGCAGTGATAATAACGCACTTGAGCCTGTTGCCATATGGGTTTGCATGCCATAGTTTAGCTCTTGAGTCATACCGACATGCTCCACTTGATGTGAAACATTATGCGATATAGCACCGTGTCCATGCAACGTATTTAAAATTTGTTGTTTATTATCATGGCGTGAAACGTATAAAGGCTGCAATATTTCTTCTGTTGGGTAAAGACCCAATCCCTTGCCTAATTCCAAATCATTACAATGCCAGTAACCACTCAACGTAGGGAAGTCATGGATCGTTAAAGTCGACATCGATTGCACTGGGTAATGACTCGGTGAGAAAAAACCGCCGTCTTTAGCTTGCTCGAAAAAGAACACTCGATAAGAATAAACACCATTATCTGCCAATTTTTCACGTATTTCTTCAGGTACCGTTCCTAAATCTTCACCAATGATCAACGTTTGGTTACGGTGCGACTCCAAGGCTAAAATCCCTAACAAATCATCAACAGGGTAATATACATACCCTCCTTTATCAGCAGAGTCACCTTTTGTGACCCACCATAAGCGTAACAATGCCATTGCGTGATCGATTCTCAATGCCCCTGAATCACGCATATTTGACGCAAACAGATCAACAATAGGTTGATACGCTTGTTCATATAATTTTTTGGGATCCATGGGTGGTAAGCCCCAATTTTGACCTAATGGACCTAAAATATCAGGCGGTGCTCCGACTGAAGCAGAGGTGACATATAAGTCTTTTGCTCCCCAAATCTCTGCACTGCCCTCACTCACCCCAACCGCTAAGTCACGATAAAGGCCGATGATCATTTTACGATCTTGTGCAACTTGACTCGCTTGGGCAAATTGTTGCGCAGCAAGGAATTGCAAGAATCCATAAAAACGTACCGCATCAGCATTTTCTTCTGCAAATTTTACTACCCCAGGCGCATCCGCATCTTGGTACTGCTCAGGAAATACCGGCCAGCCCCAACACTCAAGCTGTTGTGCTTTTAAATCTGCTTGTAAAGCATCGTAACGGATCAAAGTTTGTAAACTCTTACCACCATTAATAATAAAGGCATCAAGTTCAGCTTGTAACGCCTTATTCGTTTTGTTCTCCATATATAGCGCATGCAACACTGGCATTTTTAATGCTGCAACTGCATCGTAATCTATATATTCAATCGCACGAGTATGCGCAAGGTTGTGGGTGAATTCAGGTTCAGTCACTAGGGCTTGAATACTCGGGGCACTGAAACCTGGAACATTGGTGACATCTATATATAAGTGATTGAGCCATTTACGAGATGAAGGAGAATAGGGTGAACATGCATCGGGTTCGTTTGGATATAACGCGTGAATGGGATTCAACCCCACAAAATCAGCCCCCTGATCAGCGGCTTTGTGAATTAAATACGTTAAATCACTAAAATCACCTATGCCCCAATTGTTTTCACTGCGTACACAATACAACTGAATGCTTAAGCCCCAGATTTTTTTACCTTCAGCGATAGCCGTAGGCGTATAACACTCATTAGGTGCTTGTATGAGGCGACCATGACCAATCACGTCATCACCGTCCATTGCTAACACCAGTGAATGATAACCATGTGGCAAATTGATGTCTAACTGAACAATATACTCTTGAAATTCAGCGCCTGCTACATCAGAGACATTAACTAACTCATGATCTACTAATTGTGTCGTAAACTCATGGATTTCACCGGACTCAAACGTTACCGTAAACTTGACCGCTTCGGTGACCAACTCAATCGGTAAACGTACTGCAAACGCAACTTGATCTCCATCACGCAGCACTTGCACAGGATTAAGAGGTGTCATCCAAACATCATCAATTTCTTGGGTCAACTGTTGCTCTAAGTGACTGAGATTATTAACATCATAGCCCATAACACTGAGTAGTTTTTCTTTGGTGCCAGGATGTACAGTGGTTGGTTTTCCATACGCATCCACAAAATCACTTTCTATTCCACGCAGCTGCACTAAGGTATCTATGATTGAAGAAGTCATTCACTATTCCATATATTAAAAAAATTGCATCACACATTATTCATGATTATGACACAAGGGCTAATTGAATACGTTTGCAAAGCAAAAATAGACAAAATACCTTGTAATAAAACTACATTATTATTGCAAATATCCGACTAAAAGCCTATTATTATGAAAGTTTATTTCATTAACGAGGTCACATATGACGATTAAAGTTGGAATCAATGGATTTGGACGCATTGGGCGTTTAGTAATGCGCGCAGCATTAGAACGGGACAATATTGATGTAGTAGCGATCAATGATTTGTTAGACTTAGATTATATTGCTTACATGTTCAAATATGATTCTACTCATGGTCGTTATCCAGGTAGCGTTGAAGTAGTTGAAGGTGGTTTACAAATCGATGGTAAGTTTATTCGAGTGACTAACGAACGTAACCCTGAAGCACTCGCTTGGGATGCGGTTGGTACTGATGTTGTTGTTGAAGCAACCGGTTTATTCTTAACCGAAGAAACAGCACAACAGCACATTACTGCTGGTGCGAAAAAAGTCGTATTATCTGCACCTTCTAAAGATCACACGCCAATGTTTGTTATGGGTGTTAACCATACTGAATATGCTGGTCAAGCAATTGTATCTAATGCCTCTTGTACTACTAACTGTTTAGCGCCGTTAGCGAAAGTTATTAATGATAATTTTGGCATCAAAGAAGGTCTAATGACTACGGTTCATGCAACAACGGCAACTCAAAAAACCGTTGATGGTCCATCTGCTAAAGATTGGCGCGGTGGTCGTGGTGCTGGTCAAAACATCATTCCTTCGTCTACTGGTGCTGCTAAAGCGGTAGGTAAAGTGATTCCTGCACTGAATGGTAAATTGACGGGTATGGCATTTCGCGTGCCCACTCCAGATGTATCCGTCGTTGATTTAACGGTAACGTTAAACAAACCGGCTTCTTATGAGCAGATTTGCGCAACATTAAAAGAAGCATCACAAACTTACATGAAAGGTATCATGGACTACACTGAAGATGCAGTCGTATCAAATGACTTTATCGGTGACAAGCACACGTGTATTTTTGATGCTACCGCTGGTATTGCTTTATCGGATACCTTTGTCAAGTTAGTAGCTTGGTATGACAACGAAATGGGTTATTCAAACAAAGTACTTGATTTAGTAACACACATTTCTAAATAAGACATTTTTTCACTGCGTCGCATGCCGTGTTAATTTCGAAAAAGCCATCAACAGGTCTATACTGTTGGTGGCTTTTTTAGTTACCCCAACCCGGAGCTTTTTTCATGACCGATTTTTCTAATGCAACGATTCCACTACTCACATTAACTCACGGTAACGACCAGTGCGTGTTAAGTTTATTTGGCGCGCATATATTGAGTTATGAACGCAATGGCCAAGAAAAGCTCTTTGTCAGTAAAGCGGCACACTTAGATGGCACCCGTCCTATTCGTGGTGGCATACCGGTATGTTGGCCATGGTTTGGACAGCTTCACCCTGATATAGCTCAACATAAACAAGCACATGGTTTAGTTCGTAATCAACTCTGGCAAATTGACGCTCAAGTTAAGACCGACCAAGCCACAAGCATTACTTTGAGTCCTACAGTGACGTCATCACAATTATGGCCAGAGGGCTTAAGTGCTCAACTCGTTGTGACCTTAACTGCCGATACCTTGTCTATTGCATTACATTCGCATAATAATAGTATAAAAAACATACCATTATCTTGTGCTTTACATAGTTATTTTGCGATCGAGGATATCAACAGCATCTGCATCACTGGTCTTAATGGAATTTATCATGATAATGCGAAAAACGGCGCTATAGAGCACACTCCATCACCATACCTCATTAGTGCTGAAGTTGATCGCATCCATCCAACACATGTTGCACAAACACAAATTAAACAGACATCACAGACGATGACTACCGTGATGCATCAAGGGCATGATTCATTAGTGGTATGGAATCCTTGGATAGAAAAATCCAGTGCTTTATCAGATATGGAGAATACAGAATATTTATCGATGGTATGCATTGAGACAGCATTAACCCAAGGGTTTAATTTACCCGCTGGACAATCTCATGTACTTCAGCAAACCATCGCCTGAGCATTAACACGATTCACCAACAAACATCTCGTAATCTAGTACCTGACTTTCAGGCTTTTTAGAAAAAAACATGCGTGTGGCAATGCGACCTTTTTCAGTACTATTTTGATATACAGTGGTTAAAATGGGGTGATGACGTTTGGTTTCTTCGATGCCATCAAACCCGACAATTTTGACTTGTTCAGGTACTTTGATACCAGCACTTAGTAATTCACGTAACACCGACAAACCAATTAAATCTGACATACATAAAATGGTATTTGGTAATTGTGGTTCTTGTAAAATCTCTAATGCTGCAATTTTTGCAAAGGCTTGGCTACTTTCTGGTACATTCCAGATTAATGATTCATCTAGTTCAACCCCTGCGTTTCTAAGGGCATGTAAATACCCTTGATAACGCTGATGAGCAACAGACGTTTCGACTTCAACCAAAGGTGTGTCCATTACTTTACTCGTGATATCTCCATGAGTAATACGCAAGCCAACAATCGCAACACGATCACCAGGTGCTATAGCACGTTGAGCGATTTCAAATGCAGCTTGTTGATTATCGACAGCAATTGATGCCCGTTCAGGCAAAGCAAAATCAACGGTAATTACTTTTTTCTGGCAGACCGTTAACTCATTTAATAATGCTGGGTTACGTGGCATACCATAACAAATAAAACCATCCACAAAATCAATGACAGAATTAATGGATTGGGAATTACCTGAAAAAAGTAATAAATGTGATTTGTGCGTTTTAAGGATCTCAGAAACCCCACGAATAAATGAAGAAGCAACCGGATCACTAACCATGTAATCAATACTATCAGCCAGTACCAAGGCGATAATACCAGAGCGACCACGGCGTAACGATTGAGCGGCTTTATTGGGGCCGAAATAACCTAATTGTTGACATGCTGCTAAGATCTCTTCACGTTTTGCTTTAGATAATTGATCAGGACGATTAAAGGCATTTGAAATCGTTGCAGTACTAACATGCAATGTGTCAGCAATTGAACGAAGAGTATGAGATTTATTTTTCACAAGTATTAATTAGATATGTTAAAAAAATGTATCTTAACACGTGTTAAGTTAAAGAAAAACAAAAGGCTTAATGCGTTAAGCCTTTTGTTTTATAACGTAATCGTGATAGCGCTAAAATCTCTACTAAAATTAAGCGACCGTCGCTGCCCCTGCAACAGCTTCACGTGCNNAGACGTGTAATACCATCCCAGTCACCATTTTGTACCATATCATCAGGCGCAACCCAAGAACCACCAACACAAGGAATGTTTGGTAACGCAAGATAAGTCAGGTAATTACTCGGGCTAATACCACCAGTAGGACAAAATACCATATCAGGGAAAGGACCACTGATTGATTTAATGGCTTTGACACCGCCCACTGCTTCTGCTGGGAAAAACTTAAGATGTGTATAACCTGCATCTTTACCTTTCATCAAATCAGACGTCGATGAAATACCAGGGATCAATGGGATGGTGCCTGCTTGACCTGCTTTTAGCAAATCAGCAGTCATGCCTGGACTAATAGCAAATTTAGCACCAGCATCAGTAACGGCTTGTAATTGCTCAGCATTAGTCACCGTACCAGCACCAATCATGGCTTCAGGTAGCTCAGTTGCAATCAATTTGATTACATCTAGCGCTACAGGTGTACGCAACGTGACTTCTAATACACTAATACCGCCAGCAATTAATGCTTTAGCTAGTGGTACCGCATGGGCTAAATCGTGAATGACTAATACAGGCACGATAGGACTTGTGGCGAAAACTTCTTCGACGGTATGCTGCCAATTATTACTCATTATGACGCACTCCTTAGTTGTTGGTTAAGATACGCTGCCGCACCGATTAGCCCGTGATCGGGCTCATTAATAATAAAAGTTGGAATATTTTTTACATAACCCGGAATGGGTGGTTTGGCTTCAAAGCGCGCTCTGAATTTGCTAGCATTGAGAAAATCAATAAATCGAGCAGCAATCCCGCCTCCGATAAATACGCCGCCGGTTGTCGCTAAATTAATCGCTAAATTACCAGCAAATGTCCCCATCGCATTACAAAAAGTATGTAAGGTTTCAACACAAATAGCACATGAACCCGCTAATGCTTTTTCGGTAATATCCGCTGCATCATCAAATTGCGCATCTTGATTATTATGCGCACACAAGGCTTCATAAATATTCACGATACCGCGACCTGACATGACTTCTTCTGCAGTAACCCGACCAAGCTTTTTATAAATATATTGCCACACAATCATTTGCGTTAGATCGACGGGTGCAAAATCAACGTGACCACCCTCACCGTCCAATGTTTGCCAGCCTTGTTGCGTTAAGGTTAAATGTTCAACGCCTAACCCAGTACCGGGGCCAAAGACCGCTATGTTGCCTTTAGGGTTCACACTACCAGAACCAATTTGCACAATTTGCTCATCGCTTAATACCGGTAAAGAGTGTGCGACTGCGGTAAAATCATTAATAACAAATAAGTGCGTTAATCCAAGTGCCGCCTGTAAATCTGCACGCGAAAATGACCAATGATTGTTAGAGAAATCGACAAAATCTTCATTCGCCGGCGCAGCTATCGCTAAACACACCGCACTAAACATAAACTCTGCGTTATTGGCAAAATACTGTTCAATCGCATCTTGAATGGTCGGGTAATCCGCCACTAGATATTTTTCAATGTGACTGATACCAGTATCTGACACTTGTGCAAAGCGCACGTTGGTGCCGCCAATATCAGCGATGAGTTTATGCGTCATGTAAGCTTCCTTGTTGTGTGAATAATGCACATGCGCCTTCTTCTGCTCCGGTTAATGCTAAACGCATTGAAGCAAACATTTCACGGCCCATACCCTGTGCATGTTTAGTTAAATCTGCAGGTTTATTTTCGCGTTGTGCCAATTCAGTTTCATCAACTAATAACGTTAATGAGCCGGTGACAGTATCTATTTGAATTAAATCATCATTTTGTACTTTCGCTAACAAACCACCTTTATAAGCTTCAGGTGTTAAGTGAATGGCTGCTGGGACTTTACCTGACGCACCAGACATCCGGCCATCGGTGACTAATGCGACTTTAAAGCCCTTATCTTGCAATACACCAAGCGGCGGTGTTAAACGATGTAACTCCGGCATACCAATTGCTGAAGGTCCTTGGAAACGTACGACAACGATACAATCTTTGTTAAGGTCGCCCGCTTTAAACGCATCATCTAAATCAAATTGGTCCTCAAATACAACAGCTGGAGCTGTAAAAGTACAATGCGGGTTACGTAACGCAGAGGTCTTCATAACCGCACGCCCTAAGTTCCCTTCTAATACTGATAAACCACCATCAGGTTTGAATGGTTCAGCTACCGTGGCGACAACAGTTTTGTCGAGTGACTCTTTTGGACCATCAACCCACATTAATTCGCCATCGCGCATAACTGGTTCTTTGGTATATTGGTCAAGGCCTTCACCACAAATCGTTTTAACGTCATTATGGAGTAATTTGTTGTCTAATAATTCTTTGAATAACAACGCCATACCGCCAGCAGCAGTGAAGTGGTTAATATCCGCAGAACCATTTGGATAAATACGAGTTAATAATGGCGTAGCTTTAGATAAATCAGAGAAATCATCCCAGTTAACAATATAACCAGCCGCTCGAGCAACTGCGACTAAGTGCATAGTATGGTTGGTTGAGCCGCCAGTTGCTAATAGTGCAACAATACCGTTGACGATAGCTTTGGCATCCACAATTTGACCGATAGGTGCATAATTATCACCTAAGTCGGTAATACGTGTCGCTTGCACTGCCGCCGCTTTGGTTAATGCATCACGCAACGGTGTACCTGGATTAACAAAGCTCGAACCAGGCAAGTGTAAGCCCATCATTTCAACGACTAACTGGTTTGAGTTTGCGGTACCGTAAAAAGTACAAGTACCCGCTGAATGATATGATTCAGACTCGGCTTTGAGTAACTCATCACGACCGGCTTTGCCTTCGGCATAAGCTTGGCGTACACGGGCTTTTTCTTTATTAGGTAAACCAGACGGCATTGGACCAGCTGGGACAAATACGGTTGGCAGATGACCAAAACTCAAGCCACCAAGTAATAATCCAGGAACTATTTTGTCACAAATACCTAGCATCAATGCTGAATCGAACATGTTGTGGGACAAACCGATCGCTGTAGACAGCGCAATAACATCACGGCTCATCAAACTTAAATCCATGCCTGCATTACCTTGTGTTACGCCATCACACATGGCTGGTACGCCACCTGCAAATTGCGCCACGGAACCAACTTGACTAATCGCTTCTTTTAAAATGGCTGGGTAGGCTTCGTAAGGTTGGTGCGCAGATAACATATCGTTATATGAAGAGACAATGGCGACATTCGCTTTAACCATACTGGTTAAATCTTGCTTATCGGCTTTACCACAAGCAGCAAAACCATGCGCTAAATTACCACAAGAAAGCGAACCACGGTGTGGGCCATGAATGCGCGCGGCTTCTATTTTAGCTAAGTAATCTGCACGAGTTTTGACACTACGTTCGATAATGCGTTGAGTAACTTCATTAATTAAACTATTCATGGTAATAAATCCTATGGTGCCCACATAAGTTGGACATTGGCGCGATCAAGCACCGCTTTGATTGGCATTTGTGTTTCGGTACTGGCAAGTGCTTGTGCAACAACTGCTTGTTTCGCAGCCCCCGTCAAATGCAAGAAAATATGGCTAGAGGTCAATAACGCTGGCAATGTTAACGACATACGTTGATGTGGCGCAGTTGTTGGTTGCACAGCGATGTATTTTTTACCTGAATTTAGCTCTAAGCCGGCTTGTAATTCTTTTGAACAAGGGAACAAAGAGGCAGTATGACCATCTTCGCCCATCCCTAAAATCAATACATCAAACGGCATTTTTACATTACTTAGCGCGGCTTCACAGGCTGATACAGCGTCGTTAGCGTCTGCAAAATCATGCTTTAGACTGATAAATGTCGCCGCTGCCGCGTTACCGACTAATAAATGTTCACGGACTAGTTTGTCATTACTTGCAGCATCATTGGTATCTACCCAGCGATCATCAGCCAAACTGATCACCACTTTAGACCAATCTAAATCTGCTTGAGATAACGCAGCAAACAATGGCTTTGGCGTATTGCCACCACTAACTATCAGACTAGCTTGACCTTTTTCAGCTATTGCAATCTGTAGGATAGCGATTATTTTAGTCGCAAATTCTTCGTTTAAGGCTTCTGTTGAAGCAAATTCATGTGTTTGTAATGACATTGTTATTCCTTATTTTACTGCTTTGGACTGATACCAAGCGCGTCCTTCTTTAGCAAGTAATCCTATTGATTCTACTGGTCCCCATGTACCAGCTTGATATGGCTCTGGAGGCTCACTACTGCTGTCCCAAGCTGAGATAATTGAATCAACCCAAGACCATGCTTGTTCAATTTCGTCACGACGAACGAATAATGCCTGGTTGCCTAGCATGACTTCTAGTAAAAGTTTTTCATAAGCATCAGGAATACGCTCACCTTGGAAAGCTTCTGAGAAACTCAGGTTTAGGTTTGATTTTTGTAAATCCATCGAACCGCTGGTAGTCAAACCAGGGACTTTATTCATAACCGTGACTTCAACACCTTCATCAGGCTGTAAACGGATAACCAACTTATTGGGTGGTAAATTAGCGAAACTATCGCCAAATAAATTGTGTGGTTGACGTTTGAAATAAATGACGACTTCTGACGTCTTTGCAGGCATACGCTTACCGGTTCTTAGGTAAAATGGCACACCAGCCCAGCGCCAGTTATCGATTTGAGCTTTAATTGCGACAAATGTTTCTGTTTTAGAACGTTCATTCGCATCCGGCTCGTCTAAGTATCCAGGCACTTCTACCCCATTCACAAACCCACCAATATATTGACCACGTACGGTCGATTGTTGGTAATTAGATTTATTAATTGGACGCAGTGCTTTTAGAACCTTGAGTTTTTCATCGCGGATACTATCGGCGTCTAATGTCGTCGGTGGCTCCATCGCGACCAGACTTAATACTTGTAATAAATGGTTTTGCACCATATCACGCATTTGTCCTGCGTCGTCAAAGTAACCCCAACGCCCTTCAATACCGACTGATTCTGCAACGCTAATTTGCACATGGTCAATACAATTATGATCCCAGTTAGTAGCAAAAATAGAATTAGCAAAACGTAACGCAATCAGATTTAGTACTGTTTCTTTACCTAAATAATGATCAATACGGTATATTTGATTTTCGTTAAAGTATTCGGCAACTTCTTCATTGATTAATTTAGACGACGCTAAATCATGACCGATTGGTTTTTCTAATACCACACGAACAGATTCATCAATAATGTCTGCAGCAGCAAGACCTTTACATATATCTCCATAAATAGCCGGCGGCGTTGCAAAATAACAGACCATAATCCGGTCTTCATTAACATGCTCTGACAATCCAGAGTAATCTTCCGGACTCTTCATATCGATTTTCACATAATCGAGTTTGCTACAAAAGCGCGCCCATGTGGTTTCACACACAGATTCTTTAGTAAATTTTTCGATGTTGTCCTTAACGGTTTGCTGATACTCAGAAATCGAAGATTCAACTCGCGCTACACCGATGATTTTAGTATCGGTATGCATTAGGTCTGCTTTTTCGAGTTGATATAATGAAGGCAATAATTTACGACGAGCTAAATCGCCAGCAGTTCCAAACAACACGAAGTCTACGGGTTCAAAAGATGTATTTAACACGGACAAGGACCTTATAGTTAAAGAAAATAATCATGCTATATCATAGTACTTTTCAGATGATAACGCAGAGTTTACTCAATTTTGTAGTAAAATTACAACTTAAGTTCGTTATTAATGTTAAAAAATATCGAAAAACGTGTTTTTTGATAAGATTTTATGTAATGAACTACAAAAATAAGCGTATACTGAGCAAAAAGTCCTCAGTAAGAATAGGACTACCATAGTAATACATGATTTTTTGTGAGCCATTTGTGACATTGCAGCACATCAGCAGCAGCACATCATCAAGAGTGAAGTAGATGAACATTTTAGATAAAATAACGCGCAATTCAGAACTATTCAGCAAATCTGAAAAGAAAGTCGCTGAAGCGATCCTCGCTAACCCGCAAACCGCTATACATTCAAGTATTGCAACGTTGGCCAATCTCTCTGGTGTCAGTGAACCTACCGTCAATCGCTTTTGTCGACGTTTAGATACCAAAGGATTCCCTGATTTTAAATTACACTTAGCACAAAGTCTTGCTCAAGGTACGCCTTATGTTAACCGCAATGTTGACGAAAATGATGGCCCCGAGGAATACACCAATAAAATCTTTGAATCCACAATGGCAGCCTTAGATATCGCAAAACAGTCGGTTGATATTAGTACGATTAACCGCGTTGTTGACTTGCTTACTCAGGCTAAAAAAATCTCATTTTTTGGTCTTGGATCTTCGGCATCTGTCGCCCATGATGCGTTAAACAAATTCTTCCGTTTTAATGTTCCAGTGGTCTATTTTGAAGATATTGTAATGCAACGTATGTCGACAATGAACAGTACCGAAGGGGATGTCATTGTCCTTATTTCACATACTGGACGAACCAAATCATTGGTCGAAATCGCTCAGATGGCGCGTGCTAATGATGCGATTGTTGTCGGTATTACAGCGGCTGATAGTCCTTTAGGTCGTGAAAGTAACTATGTATTATCACTTGATGTACCAGAAGATACGGATATGTATATGCCAATGGCATCACGTATCGCGCAGCTAACCTTAATTGATATTTTGGCTACAGGCTTTACCTTACGTCGTGGCAACAAGTTCAGAGAAAACTTAAAACGAGTCAAAGAATCGCTTAAAGATTCACGTTTTTCGCTTAACTAGCCAATATTTAGACATGCTAACAATAAAAAAACAATGAAATATTATTACGTAATTTTTACACATTAATTGAGAAGTTTTCATTTTTTTGTAATATAATTACGACATCATTACCAGCAAACGTAATATAATCAGCATAACAAATGCTCAAGGAAAAATATGACATCCCCACGTAGAACCAAAATATTAGCCACTTTAGGTCCAGCAACCGATAGTACAGAGATGCTCGAAAAACTGATCGCAGCGGGCGCTAATGTTGTACGTATGAATTTTTCACATGGTACTGCTGATGACCATATTCAACGCGCATTGCGAGTGCGTGCCGTTGCCAAAAAACTAAATACTTATGTTGGTATATTAGGTGATCTTCAAGGCCCCAAAATTCGCGTATCTAAATTTGCAGAAGGCCCTATCTATTTATCTTTAGGCGACAAATTCACCTTAGATGCAGCTCAAGACAAAGAAACAGGTAATCAAGACAGCGTGGGTATCGATTATAAAGCGCTACCACAAGACGTTAATCCTGCTGACGTCTTATTACTTGATGATGGTCGAGTACAATTAATCGTTGATAGCGTTGAAGGTAGTAAAATTCATACGACAGTCAGCGTTGCAGGTAAATTGTCCAACAACAAAGGTATCAACCGCCAAGGTGGTGGTTTGTCAGCAGCTGCATTAACAGATAAAGACAAAGAAGATATCAAAACAGCAGCAGCAATTGGTGTTGATTATCTAGCGGTAAGCTTTCCACGTAATGGTGCAGACTTAGATTATGCTCGTGAACTTGCTGAAGCGGCAGGTTGTTTTGCAAAAATTTGTGCCAAAGTTGAACGTGCTGAAACAGTCGCCACTGATGCAGCCATTGACGATATCATTTTAGCATCAGACGCCGTAATGGTAGCTCGCGGTGATTTAGGTGTTGAAATTGGCGATGCTGAATTAGTGGGCGTTCAGAAAAAGCTCATCGCTCGTTCGCGTCAGTTAAACAAAATCGTTATTACTGCAACGCAAATGATGGAATCAATGATTGAAGCACCATTACCCACTCGTGCAGAAGTCATGGATGTAGCCAATGCCGTACTTGATGGAACTGATGCGGTAATGTTATCAGCCGAAACCGCTGCAGGTAAGTTTCCTATAGAAACGGTACAAGCAATGGCGCGTGTATGTGTCGGTGCTGAATTACACCCAAGTGTCAATGTGTCTAACCATCGTTTAGAAGAAACATTTCAAAGTATCAGCGAGACAACTGCGATGGCAGCCGTTTATGCCGCGAATCATTACAAATCAATTAAAGCGATTGTGGGCTTAACCGAATCCAGCTCAAGTGTTAAATTGATGTCTCGAATTACGACTTCATTGCCAATTATTGGTTTATCTCGTCATACCGATACCCTAAACATGATGGCGTTGTACCGTGGTGTGACACCATTGTATTTTGATTCAACCGTATCTAAGCCTGGTCAAGTTACCGCTGATGTCGTTGAACATTTGAAAAATGAAGGATTATTAGAGTCTGGTGACCAAATAATCTTCACTTATGGTGATCAAATGGAAACCGTCGGTGCAACTAACACGTGTAAAATTGTTACCATCAGTTAATTAGTAAAAAATAGCTTGCTATAAAAGTGACCTTATAGTTGACTTGTTAAGTAACAATTATTTAACAAGTCAACTACTATTACATACTAGTAATAGATAATAATAACAAGGATCACGATATGCCCTATTCCCTATCTAGCGAAAAACCTCTCGATATAGTCATTTATGGCGCAACCGGTTTTACTGGACAACTTGTCGCCGAGTATATGCATGCCCAATATGCAAATACTGATGTAAAATGGGCTATAGCTGGCCGTTCAGCTGATAAACTCAATCTTATCAAGTCACAACTCGGATTATCCGAAACACTCCCTATAATCATTGCTGATAGCCAAGATGAAGCTGCTCTGCGTGAACTCGTACAACAAACCAAAGTCGTCATTACTACTGTTGGTCCTTATCAACTTTATGGTGATACATTAGTTAGTCTGTGTGCTGAACTAGGTACTGACTATGTGGATCTATGTGGAGAGCCGTCATGGATGCGCCAAAAAATCGATGCTCTACAGACTAAAGCAGAAGCATCGGGTGCGCGTATTGTGTTTTCTTGCGGCTTTGATTCCATCCCTTTTGATTTGGGGGTGTTTTTCTTACAAGAGCATATTCAACAACACACTGGGCATACATTCTCACGCGTGAAATGTCGAGTGCGAGCGATGAACGGTAAGTTTTCAGGTGGTACAGCGGCAAGCTTGAAAGCGACCATGGTCGCTGCGGCGAATGATCCTAAGATCATGGAATATTTAGTGAACCCTTTTGCATTAGCAAACGGCTTTACTGGACCCGAACAACCTGCTGGCAATCAGCCTTATTTTGATGAAGCACTAAATAGCTGGTCTGCTCCATTTATTATGGCGACAATTAACACCAAAAACATCCATCGTTCCAATGCGCTACTCGATCATTTGTATGGCAAAGACTTTGTCTATGATGAAATGATCTTGACCGGACCCGGTGAGCAAGGTGAAAAAATGGCGAATTTTGTCGCAAATGACAAATCACTTGCAGGCAAAGATGCGCCCAAACCTGGCGAAGGTCCGAGCAAAGAAGAACGCGAAAACGGCAATTACGATATTATGTTTATTGCAGAAGAAAATGAAAAACAGGTTATCGCGAGCGTTGGTGGGCATTTAGACCCCGGTTACGGGTCGACGTCGAAAATGCTAACAGAAAGCGCAATGTGTCTTGCGTTTGATGATTTAGCGACACTCGGCGGTATTTATACCCCTGCCCCAGCGATGGGTGAAGCATTAATTAAACGGTTGATAGACAACGCCGGTTTATATTTCAAAATTGAAAAGTAAAGCACTGACGGTGCCGTTTAATTGTTAAACGGCACCATTCATCAATATCTTATGTCCAGTGGGTAAAATAAGCATCACTATCAATGACTGGTTTAGGTAACGCTTTCATGCTACTGGTTCCTAAATATAAAAAACCTACGATTTCATCATCTTCGTTAAGTTCAAGAGATTGTTTTACATAGGGGCATTGGGCATAACTACCGGTGCGCCAAATCCCAGCAAAACCTTGTACTAAAGCAGCCATCTGCATAGATTGAACAGCACATGCTGTCGCCGCTATTTGTTCTTCTTTCGGCACTTTATCGTGTTGTTTGTATTGATTAATGGCAATGATCACCATAGGTGCGCGATGTGGTAACTGCAACGCACGGTCAATACTGACTTGTTCTTTATCAGAAGAAATCGCTGAATCTTGTAATATATCACCTAATTTATCTAGACCTTTACCGGTACAAACGATAAATTTCCAAGGCTTTAAACAAGCATGATCGGGTGCGCGTAAAGCCGCTTGTTTAATATTTTCTAGTGCTTCATCCGCAGGGGCTGGAGCGGTTAATCTAGGCTGGGAATGTCGAGTTAATAATAACGTTAATGCATCCATAATGGTTCCTTCAAGCATTGAGTCATTTGTAGATAGTATACAGTACGCTTTGTTACTGCTTATTGCTCAGTATACTCCTTAATTATTTATCCGAAAAACAAATATATCGAGAGTGTTACAAAAAATTACAAATTAGCGGTGGCAGATTGCGCCTGATTAGTTAGAGTGTAGGTTCTATTAACATTTTAGGTGTACTGCATGGCAGCAAATTCTTCATTTACCAAATCCTTATTCGTAGGATTATGGAATGTGCTTAATTTTAGTCGTAAGTTGTTTTTCAACGTGATTTTTATTGGGCTGTTAATTATCATTATTATTAGTATCGCCACTTCTGGTGATGACGAAATCAAAGTCCCAAAAGGCGGTGCCTTTGTTCTTAAACTTAACGGCGCATTGGTGATTGAAAAACAACACTCTGATCCGTTTGATGAATTTGCCTCTGAAGCGTTCGGTGGTAGTGATATGCCTAGAGAAATTTTAGTGCGTAATGTGGTAAAAGCACTCGAAAACGCAAAACAAGATAAACGGATTGCAGCATTGGTGTTAGATTTAGGTCGTTTTAGCGGGGGTGGTTTGGACAAACTGCGCACAGTTGCCGATGCGATTGAAGATTTTAAAACCTCGGAAAAACCGGTTATTGCCATGGGTGATTATTATTCGCAAAGTCAATATTATTTAGCGGCTCATGCGGACAAGGTTTACCTCAACCCTGAAGGTGGCATGTTGTTTGATGGTTATTCGCGTAACCGTATGTACTATAAAGACGCAATTGAAAAATTAAAAGTCAAAACACATGTATTTAAAGTCGGTACTTTTAAATCGGCGATCGAACCTTATCTACGCAATGATATGTCTGATGCAGCCAAAGAAGCCAATGAGGCGTGGTTATCTGCTTACTGGACTCAATATAAAACAGATGTTGCGACCGCTCGTGGTATCGAAATTACTGATTTTGATGAAACCGTCGCCAACTTCATGCCTAAGTTTGAAGCAGCCAATGGTGACTTAGCGTTATATGCACTGCAAAACGGTTGGGTCGATGAATTAAAAACCCGTGAAGCGATGCGCCAAGAAATGTTCGCATTAGTCGGTGAAAGTGAAAACGGTAAAGGCTATAAAGGCATTACTTACGATCGTTACATGAAAGTCATCAACCGCCCATTCCCGAAAAAAACCAAAGGCGATGCCATCGCAGTAGTCGTTGCTAAAGGCACTATTTTAGATGGTACCCAGTCGGCAGGCGCTATAGGTGGGGATTCAACTTCTCGCCTACTACGTAAAGCGCGCTTGGATGATAACGTTAAAGCGGTTGTTCTGCATGTTGACTCTCCAGGAGGTAGCGCATTTGCATCTGAAATTATTCGCCAAGAAGTTGAAGAACTGCAACTAGCAGGTAAACCTGTCGTTGCTTTAATGGGGACTTACGCTGCATCAGGTGGATATTGGATTTCAGCAAGTGCAGATAAAATAATTGCATCTCCAAGCACAATTACGGGTTCTATTGGGATCTTTGGGATGCTCATGACGTATGAAGAGTCGTTAGCTTATCTAGGCGTGTATACTGATGGTGTGCAAACCACAGAGTTTGGTTTCACTTCTCCGTCTAAAACCTTACCCGATAGCCTGGGCAACTTGATTCAACGTAGCATTGAGCGCGGTTATGAAAAGTTCATCACGCTCGTTGCTGATAATCGTAATATGACGTTAGAGCAAGTCGATTCAATTGCTCAAGGTAGAGTTTGGATTGGTTCTACCGCATTAGAATTAGGCTTAGTCGATCAGTTAGGTACAATGAAAGAAGCCCTTGCTGCTGCAGCAGAGTTAGCTGAACTAGATAACTATGAAGTCACTTATATTCAACGCACTTTATCGCCAAAAGAGTTGTTCATTCAAGAGTTATTGAACAATACTGCGGTATGGTTAGTTGAGACACAAATACAACAATCTACCAGCCCATTGATCGGTATGATCCGTTCTGTTGTGCGAGACATTGATGGGATTACTCGCTTAAACGATCCTAAAGCGACCTATGCATTGTGTTTGGAATGTAAATTGTAAGTTGTAAATCATATAACGAATCATCGTTATTAACGCTCAGTTGCGGTTACGCTCTGGGCGTTTTTTTTATATCATAGGATAAATTAAATAGAAGCGATAAAAGTACTGTGCAAGTTACTGAGCAACAAGTTAACGAACAAATAGAGCAATGTATTACCTTAGCTCGACAATTCTATAATCGTCGCTTTGTTGTGCCTCAGCTACATTGGTTTCATCGGGGTACCAATGCCGGTTATGCCAAGCTACAAAGCAATGAAATCTATTTAAATCATGTACTCTTTGAACAACATCCAAAATATTATATGAGTGATGTGATCCCACATGAGATTGCACATTTGATTTGTTTTACGTTATTTGGACGGGTCAAGCCACACGGTAAAGAATGGCAATCAATTATGCGTCAGATCTATCAACTTACCCCGACAACCAAACACCACTTACCCTGTGAGCATTTACGTCGCGTTCGCCAAATTGATTACATGTGCCAATGCGGAATTGTGCCTTTATCGATGATTAGGCATAACCGCGTGCGTAAAGGTTTGCAGTCATATCGCTGTAAAGTATGTGGTGAGACCCTTTCACAAAATGGGTTACAAGAGGGCTAAGTAGCGTGGTTGAAAGCCGATTAGAACCAGCGCTCTGTAAATGCTTTATCCAAATCATCAAATGCCATTTTTAATAACTTCGCTAGCTCTATATAACGAGGCGCTTTGTTAGATGGGGAGATATGACAACCCTGTTGTTGCATTTTATGTAAAATGTCACTGTACCAAGCACGCAGACTCGGAGGTAACTCTTGATTTGAACGATGCCCAAGCCAAATTATTCCTTGCAATGGAATAATAAAAAACATACCGCCCATAGCGATCGCTTGAGGTAAATACGTCATTGAGTGATTATTGATTAATAAAATAATCGTAAAAATACCTAAAGCAGGTAACACTTTAATCGCAAATTTGGTGGCATTGATCACACGACATTCTGGAAACATGCTGTATAGCTCTTTTTTAAGAGGCCATGTTTTCATGTAGTCGTCTCCATCCTTTACCATAGTGGCAATAGATAATGACATCAACGATCCTTAATCTTTAGTTTACACACCTTAACTATACTAAATAATTCGTGAGTTAGGTAATATACCCGTCACTTAATTGGTATTTATTTTAATAAATGTACTTTGCACACAATGTATTGCCTTGAATAAACGTTCAATGGCACTATATACATTGCATCTTTTAAATTTTATCGGCCGATATTGGTCTTATTGGAGTTTTCAATGTCTGAAAATAGACACGTTAAATTGCTTATCTTAGGTTCTGGCCCTGCGGGTTATTCAGCTGCTGTCTACGCGGCTCGTGCTAACCTCAATCCAGTTTTGCTTACCGGCATTCAACAAGGTGGTCAATTAACCACAACGACTGAGGTAGAAAACTGGCCTGGTGATCCTGAAGGATTAACGGGTCCTGATTTGATGGTTAGAATGCAACAGCATGCTGAAAAATTCGACACTGAAATCATCTTTGACCATATTAATAAAACTGATTTTTCTAAGCGTCCATTCACGTTAACTGGCGATAACGGTACTTACACCTGTGATGCACTTATCATTTGTACTGGCGCATCCGCCAAATACTTAGGCTTAGAATCAGAAACGGCATTCCAAGGCAAAGGCGTTTCAGCATGTGCAACTTGTGACGGTTTCTTCTATCGTAATCAAAAAGTAGCCGTCATTGGTGGTGGTAACACAGCAGTAGAGGAAGCGTTATACTTATCTAACATTGCCTCAGAAGTGCACGTTATTCATCGTCGTGATAGTTTCCGAAGTGAAAAAATCCTCGCTGACCGTTTAATGGAAAAAGCCAAAAATGGTAACGTCGTATTACACTATAACCGTACTTTAGACGAAGTATTAGGTGATGAAATGGGCGTGACACATATTCGAGTTGCCGATACGGATACTGGTGCAAAAGAAGATATCGAAGTAATGGGTTTATTTGTGGCCATTGGACACAAACCCAATACTGATATTTTCGAGGGTGAACTGGACATGAAGGATGGTTATATTACTGTCAAATCAGGCACTGCCGGAAATGCAACTCAAACTAGCGTAGAAGGTATTTTTGCTGCTGGTGATGTATCTGATCATATTTATCGCCAAGCAATTACTTCTGCAGGTACCGGTTGTATGGCCGCCCTAGATGCTGAAAAATACTTAGACGCGCTAGAGTAACCCAACAAAGCGAGCACCCAGCTCGCTTTTTTAATGGACCAATATGATTACTCTACCTGAGCTTGCACATTACTCCACTGATTTTCCAGATCCTTTACAGGCACTGGTTGAGCCCAATGGGTTGCTTGCTTTTGGTGGGGATTTATCGGTAAAACGGTTAACAAGCGCTTACGCTAAAGGGATATTTCCTTGGTTTAGTGCCGATGAACCCATTTTATGGTGGTCGCCCGATCCACGGGGCGTGCTTCCCCTTGATGAATTATACATTAGCAAAACCACCAAAAAATGGCTTAAACATTCGACGCACACGATTACGATTAATCATGCCTTTGTCGATGTTATTCAAGCTTGTGCTACCATCCCCAGAGGACCGATTCTTACTGAAGATGGCACAATCCAACATAATGGGATTTGGATCACTCAGGCGATGATAGAGGCCTATATAGAGCTACATCGAGCTCGTCATGCACACTCAATTGAGATTTGGAATGAATCAGGTCAACTCGTCGGTGGCTTGTATGGCGTCAGCATTGGCGGTGTCTTTTGTGGCGAATCCATGTTTCATACCGAGCCGAATACATCCAAATTGGCTTTCATCAGCCTAGTACAACATATGAAACAACATAACGGCTTATTGATCGATTGTCAGTTACAAAACCCTTATTTAGCATCTATGGGTGTTATTGAAGTCTCTCGTGAATTATATTTAGAAAAATTACAGTTAGCTATTGCTCTACCTTCGGCCCAATCCATGTGGTCTCCACAGGAAGTGAAATTGTGAAATTTGGTGTCACGCAACCGTTTTCTTGTAGTTATTTGCCTGACCGCCAAGAACAGCTACTGGTGTATATTCCTGAACAAGAGCAACATGCACAAAGCTATTCAAAACTGATTCAAGCGGGATTTCGTCGCAGTGGTGACCAGATATATCGTCCTCATTGTGCCCAGTGCAACAAGTGCGAATCGATCAGAGTGCAAGTCGAACATTTCAAGGCTAGTAAGAGCCAAAAACGTATTCTCAACAAAAACTCCGATGTCACCTGCCGAATGGTGGAGTATGGTTCTGACTATTTTATTGCGCAACGTGACAATTACTATTCTTTGTATAACGATTATATTTCTGAACGGCATCAAGACGGCTCGATGTACCCGCCTGAAGAAAAGCAATTTAATGATTTTATTCATTCCCAATGGCAAAGTCCGTTGCTGCTAGAAGCTAAACTCGGCGATGAAGTGATTGCTGTTGCTGTAACCGATAAAACTGAAAGTGGGTTTTCCGCATTCTATACATTTTTTAACCCGCATATAGCACCCCGCTCACTCGGGACATTTATGATTTTACAACAAATTGAATTTTGTCAGACCTTTAATTTACCTTATCTGTACCTTGGTTATCAAATTGATGAATGTCGAAAAATGAACTATAAAAATGCATTTTCACCAAATCAGCGCTTCAATGGCGAGTTTTGGGTATAATTACGAAAAAATAGTAGGTATTCCTTTACACTTAGTCCGTAATTCTGTATTGTCTGCGCGTCAAATTAGCATCATTAAAGGTATTTCCCGAAAAATGGCAAAAGAAGATTGTATTGAAATGGAAGGTACAGTGTTAGATACACTGCCTAACACGATGTTCCGTGTAGAACTTGAAAACGGTCACGTTGTGACTGCACATATTTCAGGTAAAATGCGTAAAAACTATATCCGTATTTTAACAGGCGATAAAGTCACTGTTGAGATCACCCCTTACGATCTATCTAAAGGCCGTATCATCTATCGTGCTCGTTAATTTTTAATTAACTTGCCTGTCACTCGGATTTTCTTAACGGATGACAGAGCGTATAGATGTTCAGAAAAGTGAATAGATAGCTATGTGTTTGGAGTAAACTGCAAACACAAAAAAACCGACATTTACGTCGGTTTTTTAATATCTGTTATTTACCTCAACCAAGCACTATTTTTCAACAGTGCTGACTTCATTCGGCAATTCAGTCGACGCATAAGTAAAATCAAGCTTATCGTCTTTAAGGATAATTTTCACACTGCCACCTGCTGAAAGCGAGCCAAATAAGAGTTCATTGGCCAATTCTTTTTTCACTTTCTCTTGGATCAAGCGCGACATTGGACGTGCCCCCATCGACTTGTCATAGCCTTTATCTGCTAACCAATTCCGTGCTTCTGGGGAAACCTCAAGAGACACGCTCTTAGCATCTAGCTGTGCTTCCAGTTCAATCAAAAATTTATCAACTACTTGTAATATCACATCTTTCTCTAAATGATTAAACCAGATAATGGCATCCAACCGGTTTCTAAATTCAGGTGAAAAGATCTTATTGATTTGTGCCAACGCGTCATGAGAATGATCTTGTTGCTTAAAGCCAATTGATTTTCGTACCGTTTCTTGCACGCCAGCGTTAGTCGTCATGACTAATACCACGTTTCTGAAGTCAACTTTACGACCATTGTTATCGGTTAACGTACCATGATCCATCACTTGCAACAGGATGTTATACACATCACTGTGTGCTTTCTCAATCTCATCTAACAGTACAACTGAATAAGGATTTTTGATAACCGCGTCGGTTAACAGACCACCTTGATCAAATCCAACATAACCTGGAGGCGCACCAATTAAGCGTGATACAGCATGACGTTCCATATATTCGGACATATCAAAGCGTACTAACTCAACGCCCATAATCTTAGCCAGTTGCGCGGTGACTTCCGTTTTACCAACTCCAGTAGGGCCTGCAAATAAGAAACTACCAATCGGTTTAGTTTCGGTACCTAAACCAGAACGAGACAAATGAATAGCGTCTGTTAACGTTTCAATCGCTTTGTCTTGACCGAATACCACCATCTTAAGGTTACGCCCTAAGTTTTTCAGTACTTCCATATCCGAAGCCGATACCGACTTCTCAGGGATACGTGCGATTTTAGCGATGACTTTTTCAATATCGAGTTCACTGATAGTTTCTGTACGCTCACTTTCTGGTAATAAGCGACGTGATGCACCGGCTTCATCAATAACGTCAATCGCTTTATCTGGTAGTTGACGCTCATTGATATATTTGGCAGCTAGCTCTGCAGCAGCTTGAATCGCCTTATTCGTATACTTCACTTTATGATGCTCTTCATAACGTGATTTTAAACCCATTAATATTTTGGTTGTATCAGCAACACTCGGCTCTACGATGTCGACTTTTTGGAAGCGACGTGCAAGCGCACGATCTTTTTCAAAAATTGACTGATATTCTTGATAAGTGGTGGAGCCAACACAACGCAATTCACCACTGGATAATTTAGGCTTAAGTAAGTTTGACGCATCCATGACACCGCCGGAAGCAGCACCCGCACCAATAATAGTGTGAATTTCATCAATAAACAAAATCGCATCAGGATCGCGGCTTAACTCTTTTAAAATACCTTTGAGGCGTTTTTCGAAATCACCACGATATTTGGTTCCTGCTAATAACCCGCCAAGATCTAAGGAATACACTGTACAAGGAGCGATTACATCTGGTACGTCATCATTGACGATGCGATAAGCCAAGCCTTCAGCTATAGCGGTTTTACCGACACCGGCTTCACCAACTAATAAAGGATTATTTTTACGACGACGACATAAAATTTGAATAGTGCGTTCGACTTCTTGATCACGGCCAATTAATGGATCAATTTTACCTTCTTTGGAAGAAATATTTAAATTGGTCGTATATTTACTGAGCATCGATGCATTTTCATCGCCTTCTCCCGTTTCAGGTTGGGCTTCATGCTGAGGTGCCGTCTCATCGTCAAGTTTACTCACACCATGCGAAATAAAGTTAACCACATCTAGACGCGTTACGTCTGATTTTTTCAAAATATATACCGCTTGTGACTCTTGCTCACTGAAAATAGCGACAAGGACATTCGCACCCGTCACTTCCCCTTTACCGGATGATTGAACATGGAATACAGCACGTTGTAATACGCGTTGAAAGCCTAACGTTGGCTGAGTTTCACGTTCATTTTCAGGATCTTCTAACATTAAAGGCGTCGTGTCTTTAACAAAATCTGTTAGTTCTTTTTTGATAGCATCAATATCTGAGTTACAGGCTTTAAGTGCTTCAAGCGCTGCACTATTATCAAGTAGCGCCAACAACAAATGTTCAACGGTCATAAATTCATGCTTATTATGGCGCGCAAATATGAATGCTTCGTTTAACGTTTGTTCTAAATCTTTATTCAACATATATAATGAACCTCAAAGGTCGGAAAATTAAGCTTGTTCCATCGAACATAGCAGAGGGTGTTGATGCTTTCGCGCATATTGGTTAACTTGCATCACTTTCGTTTCTGCAATTTCAGCGGTAAACACTCCACAGACTGCTTTTCCACGATAATGGACCGTTAACATTATCTGGTTTGCTTTGTCACCATCCATGTTAAAAAAACGACACAACACATCTATTACAAACTCCATCGGCGTATAGTCATCATTGTTTAGCATTACTTTATACATAGGCGGCGGCTGAGTTTTCTTTTGCAAAGACTCTTTTAGCTTATCGCCTTCAATTATAGTGGTATTTTCTTTACTCATAACTTAAATATAGAACCTAAATGCGGGTTTACCCGATTATTTCATTAATTATTTATCTCTGTCTACCTTGACAGATCGACCGCCCAATATCTACCTTTAAGTGTAGATGTTTGTGTTGAGTCGTCCATTCATCACTCCCCGCTGTGTAAAAGCAATTAACATAGTAATTATACTGGGGTTTTATCATCACAGATCAAGGTTCAAAGGAAATAGTAGTATGGCAATTGGTAAAGTTAAGTGGTTCAACAACGCAAAGGGGTTCGGATTTATCGTTCCTGAGGACGGCGGAGAAGATATTTTTGCTCATTATTCCACAATCAAGATGGAAGGATACCGTTCTTTAAAGGCTGGTCAGGCAGTTACCTATGATGTTACGCAAGGGCCTAAAGGTTTACATGCAGAGAACATCGCATTTGACCAAGACGCGGAGCGATAATCGCTAGGAAGCTAGTAATGAGTAATCATTCGCGTGTAAAAAAGCAGATTTTATTGATTAATTTCATACTCTGCTTTTTTTACATGTTCGATATATTCTTTCAACATCCGCCCGCTTTACGTTATCCTATACCGAATAATTTGGATAGCTAAGCATCATGAACAAACCTTTCAAACGCACCAACAAAACCGCTAAAACACCAAAACCCTCAGTTAAAGACCGCAAAATAGTCTTATTTAATAAACCGTTTGATGTGTTGACACAATTTACTGATGAACAAGGTCGCCAAACTCTCAAGGATTTCATTGATATCCCAGATGTGTATGCTGCGGGTCGCTTAGACAGAGATAGTGAAGGTCTATTGCTTTTGACAAATGACGGTGCCCTGCAACATCAACTCGCCCATCCTTCGAAAAAAACCGCCAAGACTTATTGGGCGCAAGTAGAAGGTACAATTACGGATGCCGCTATTAAAGCATTAACGCAAGGCGTTGCATTAAAAGATGGGATGACAGCCCCCGCAAAAATCGCACGGATTGCCGATCCTGCCATTTGGCCGCGCAATCCCCCCATTCGTGAACGAGCCAATATCCCAACATCCTGGCTGAGCATCACTATTACTGAAGGTCGCAATCGCCAAGTTAGAAGAATGACCGCTCATGTTGGTTTCCCTACCCTGCGATTAATCCGTTATCGGATCGGTAATTGGTGTCTTGATGGAATTGCCAATGGAGAATATGTAATTTCAGGTGAAAGCAACGCCAAGGATTGATATAATATTATGCGTTATTCCTTTGCACTTTTTCTTTCTACTTTACACACGAGAATTATCGATTTTGAGTATGCCTCTTCCTAGTGATATTAATCCGCAAGAAACTAAAGTCATCGTCGGTATGTCCGGTGGTGTAGATTCATCTGTATCAGCCTATTTATTGCAACAACAAGGCTTTCAGGTTGAAGGCGTGTTCATGAAAAATTGGGAAGAAGATGACAATGATGAATACTGTGCAGCCGCGCAAGATCTAGCTGATGCCCAAGCAGTTGCCGATAAATTAGGGATCACCTTACACAGTATCAACTTTGCTGCTGAGTATTGGGATAATGTATTTGAGTATTTTTTAGCCGAATACAAAGCAGGACGCACACCGAACCCTGATATCATGTGTAACAAAGAAATTAAATTCAAAGCCTTCTTAGAGTACGCAGCCGAAGATCTCGGTGCAGATTATATTGCGACCGGTCATTATGTCTCACGTGATTTTGTGGATGGTCAATGGCGCATGTTGCGTGGTCATGATCAAAACAAAGATCAAAGTTATTTCCTATATACCTTGTCCCATGAGCACATTGCTAAAACGTTATTTCCTATCGGCCATTTAGATAAGCCGGTTGTGCGTGAAATCGCAGAGGCACAAGGGTTAATTACACATGACAAAAAAGACTCTACGGGTATTTGTTTTATTGGTGAACGAAAATTTACAGATTTCTTAAGTCAGTATCTCCCTGCCCAACCCGGCGATATTTATACGTTTGAGGGAGAAAAAATCGGCAAACACCAAGGCTTGATGTATCACACGTTAGGTCAACGCAAAGGACTACTCATTGGCGGTTCACGCGACCATGGTGAAGATCCTTGGTATGTTGTCGACAAAGATATGGCAAATAATCGCTTAATCGTCGGTCAAGGTGCCAATCATCCACGTTTATTTTCCAATGGGTTAATTGCCAACCAACTTGATTGGGTTAGTCGTCAGGCGCTAACTGAAGCCACACGTATGACAGTTAAAACTCGTTATCGCCAAGCCGATATCGATTGTACCGTGACACCTCATAGCGATGGCTCGGTACAAGTCATGTTTGATGAACCACAAAAAGCAGTCACTCCAGGCCAATCGGCAGTATTTTATCAAGGCCCTGTCTGTTTAGGCGGTGGCATTATCGAGAGTTACATTCGGACATGAGTACATTAAACCCTAAAATTGAACAACAACTCGCGTTAGCTGGTGTCGTTCAAGCCGCAATATTGGTTCAGCAAATTGCCCGAACCGGCAGGTGTGATGAACAAGCTTTTGAAGCCAGCATTTCTAGTATTTGTGTGACCGATCCAGAAACACCGCAACAAGTGTTTGGTCAACTCAATAATCTCAAAGTCGGCTTTACTGGACTGGAAGGACAGCTGAGTAATAAAGCGGTCGCAAAAGATGCCGAAATTACTCGATATATCGCTAGCATGCTTGGACTTGAACGCAAGTTAGCAGCCAAACCCAAAGTCCTGAACGAATTGGGCGTGCGCATATCCAATGTACAACGCCAACTCGGGCACGTAGAATTTGAACATAACCAAATTTTGCAGTCCCTCGCCAGTACTTACGTAGATATTGTGAGTCCTCTTGCACCTAAGATCCAAATTGCAGGAAACCCTACACACTTAAAATCAGAAAGTAATCAACACAAAGTCCGTGCACTGTTATTAGCAGGTGTACGTGCTGCCGTGATGTGGCGGCAAATGGGCGGCAAACGTCGTCATATATTATTTAATCGAAAACGTATTTTACAGAGCGCAAAACTCGCGTTACAACAAATACACTAATGCTTATTAGGAGCCTATTGTGGATCTATCGTTATTAACGGCCTTATCGCCAGTTGATGGTCGTTATGCCAGTAAAACAGCCGAACTTCGTCCTTATTTTTCTGAATTCGGATTACTTAAATACCGTGTTATCGTCGAAGTACGTTGGTTACAAAAGCTAGCACAAACTCCAGGCATTACTGAAGTTGCCCCATTTTCTGATGAAGCCAATGCCTTATTAGATAATATCGCTGCTAATTTCAGCGAAGCGGATGCACAGCGCATAAAAGACATTGAAAAGACCACTAACCACGATGTTAAAGCGGTTGAATATTTCTTAAAAGAACAAGTCGCTGATTTACCTGAACTACACGCAGTGAATGAATTTATTCATTTTGCATGTACCTCTGAAGACATCAACAACTTGTCACATGGTTTAATGCTAGCACAAGCACGTGATGACGTGTTGTTACCTTACTTAAACAAGTTGATTAGCGAATTAAAACGCTTAGCTATCGAGTATCGTTCCATTCCAATGATGGCACGTACTCATGGTCAGCCAGCTTCTCCTACTACTATGGGTAAAGAAATGGCCAACGTGATGATGCGTCTTGTACGTCAACGTGACCAAATCGCCAATGTCGAAATTTTAGGTAAGTTTAACGGTGCTGTTGGTAACTACAATGCTCATTTATCGGCGTATCCAGAAATAGATTGGCATACCCTTTCAGAAGAATTTGTTACTAGCTTAGGTTTAAGCTGGAATGCATATACTACGCAAATCGAACCGCATGATTATATTGCTGAATTGTTTGATGCGATTGCCCGTTTTAATACTATTTTACTCGATTTTGACCGTGACGTATGGGGTTACATTGCCTTAGGTCACTTCAAACAAAAAACCATTGCGGGTGAAATTGGCTCTTCAACCATGCCACATAAAGTTAATCCGATTGATTTTGAAAACTCGGAAGGTAATTTAGGTATTGCTAATGCCTTATTTGCTCATTTGGCGACAAAACTACCTGTATCTCGCTGGCAGCGTGATTTAACCGATTCGACAGTCCTGCGTAATTTAGGTGTTGGCATCGGGTATTCTTTGATTGCCTATCAAGCAAGCTTAAAAGGGATCAGCAAACTGCAAGTTAACGAAGGCAGCTTATTGGCAGAACTAGATAATAACTGGGAACTGTTAGCTGAGCCTATTCAAACCGTAATGCGTCGTTACGGCATTGAAAAACCTTACGAGAAACTCAAAGAGTTAACTCGTGGTAAAAAAGTCAATGCACAAGTCATGGCTGAGTTTATTGATGGATTGGAATTACCTGATCAAGTCAAAGCAGAACTCAAACTATTGTCACCACAAAACTACATTGGCCAAGCTATTGCCTTTGTGGATCAGTTGTCAGACTAAGTAATATCGGTCATCATCGTCTTTTTAATTAAGGATGATGATGACACTTTCTATACCAATCCCCCATACCTCCCTGTATGCCAACGTTGCTGTTATCTTCATAGATATAGCTGGTTTTGTGGCACATACAAGCACATTAACCGATAGCCAACGTGTAGCGATGTTACATAATATTTATGCTATTTTTGATGACACGGCAGCGCAACATGATGCCAAAATTATAAAATATTTAGGTGATGGCTGTTTACTGCTCTGTGGACCTTATTTTAGCCAGAATACAACGATACTATCAGAACAGAATTCGACTGCAAATAACGCTATCTCATTAAGTATTGCTCTGCAACAACGACTCTCCTATCCCACCAAATATGCAATCACTTGCGGAGACATCATGGCTGGGTATATAGGCATCAATCAATCCCAATTCGATATATGGGGGAGGATTGTCGATCACTGTTCTAGAATACTCGGCACAACGCCTAGTAATGCTATCTATGTATGCCATAATACAGCTCAATATCATTCATTACCGATCCAGGTTTCAAAGCATCATTTGGAACTAAGAGATTTTGGTGATACCTGCGTGTATCAAATTCATCATTAGGCTATTTATGTATCAACTTTCTGCATTTTCTATCACGTCGTTTTTATCCGAAAACTGGCAACGTCAACCTTGTGTATTAATGAATGTTTTACCTGATTTTGACGATCCGCTAGATGAACATGATCTTGCCGGCTTAGCGCAAGAAGAAGATATAGATAGTCGCATCATCAGCCATCTTAATGATGCATGGACGGTTACTGAAGGGCCATTTACAGAGTTTGAAGACTTATGCCAAGGTGCATGGACATTAATGGTGCAAGGGGTTGATGCGCATATTGAGGAAGCCGCTTTATTAATGAATGCGTTTAATTTTATTCCGCATTGGCGCATGGATGATTTATTAGTCAGTTTTTCACAGCCTGGTGCCGGTGTGGGTGCACATATCGATCAATATGATGTTTTTATTGTCCAAGGCAAAGGTCAGCGTCGTTGGCAAGTTGGCGCAAAACCCAAACACTCTAGCCGTTTTTATCCTCACCCTAAATTACAACAAACCGATGAATTTGAGCCAATTATCGATGTGGTTTTAAATTCTGGTGATGTTTTATATATACCACCGGGTTTTCCGCATAAAGGAGAATCCCTCAGTGAATGCCTAAACTATTCAATTGGGTTTAGAGCTCCGGATCAATCGGAGCTTTTCCAAGTCATTGCGGATGACTTGTTAGAAAATGATAAAGTCACGCAACGCTTTAGCGATACGAACCGAGAAACCACTGAGGAGCCTGCTGCTTTGCCAGCTCGTGATATGATGTTATTGAAGGAGTTACTACAACAATATGTTACCAGCCCACAAATAGACCAAGTATTAACTGAATATTTGTCAAAACAAAATGAGACATTAGATAACTATGAACTGGACACACCTATCTTGCGTGATGAAATACTCGAATTGATGACCCGAGGTATTACGATACAGCATGCCTGTGGTGTAAGACCGGTATACCTAGATCGCCAAACTGACCATAAAAGTGAAGCGCCATTTATCTTTTTTATCAATGGACAGCAATTTGCTTCGACCGCTGCTGAAAAAGCACTCACCAGCCGAATACTAAATCATTCACAAACATTGCTCCAGTATAGCACCGAGATGAGCGATGCTTGGATTGACATGTTGTGTGAGTTAATTAATCGTGGGTATATAGAGATCGTGGGTGAGTAATTTACACCCACAACTCTTGTTTTTCGCTCAATTGATATAAGCTAATTGCGCGATCTGCCAATAATTTAGCATAGTTTTGTTGCGTTTCATCAATGCCATTAGTGGCACTGATATTCTCAGCTTTTAACTGCCATGATAAAGAAAAGTGTTTTAATGCACTCCGTACATCTGGAGCTGTATCAAATGGGATATAATCTGCAGGTAAATCACCGCTTAACACCCAAAAGTACTTACCTTGTTGTGATTTGATTTTCCAAACTGCAACATAAGGGGCTAAATAGCGACTCTCTTCTACGACCACTGAATCAAACAATACTCCGTTTTCAGCTAAATGTTTATTGGCGCGTTGAAATTGTTCACGCACCCATTGGTCATGTTCGGCTTGTGTCATTGGTGTATTGGTATCGCTCATAAATCCTCTTTTATTATTCTTGTCTTATTTTTTGTCTTATTTTTGTCTTATTTTTGTAAAAGTAACTGGTTTAAGACTTGTAATGGATGCTTAGGTTTTGCCCCGACTAAACGGTCAACTTGGCTGCGACACGAATATCCTGTAACAATGCGCGCTTCCACTGGATATTTGGCTATGGCTTGCTCCCAGCTTAATTCAAATATCCCGATACTATTGGCTAAGTGCGAGGCTTCATGTCCATACGTCCCAGCCATGCCACAACAACCCACAGAAACAATATCGACAGCGACATCCAATTTAGCAAACACTTGCTGCCATTGTCTTTCACTCACAGGTAATGCGGTTTTTTCGGTACAGTGGGTAAATAAACCTAATGCCGTTGCAGGTGGTGTAGTCACTTGAGCGTTGCTTAATGCCTCACTCGCCATTTGCGATAACCATTCATGAACTGCCAACACACTAAAGTCACCGCGTTTTTCACCGAGTGTCTTGGTATATTCATCACGATAAACTAATAGCAATGACGCATCAACACCAATCATAGGAATATCAAATTTGGCAATCTCATTTAAAAAATCAGCAGTGGATTGTGCTGTGCGCGCAAACTTATCTAAGAAACCTTTGACATGTTGAGGCTTACCATTTGGATTAAATGGCAATAAAATAGGGTCAGATCCCAATTTTTTAGCTAACGCCATAAAGTCCGCTACGACTTGCGCATCATAGAAACTAGTAAACGGGTCTTGCACGACTAATACCGTTTTATTAGCGTTGTTTTGTGTTTGGATCTGGCGCAACGTCTCTAACGAAAATGGCGTGTATCCGGCGGACAAATTAGCTAATGTCGGCGTCGAGAGTAATGGCGTATCGACATAACCGATGCTTTCTTTTAATAACACTTTGCTCAAGCCTAGGTTAGTGAAGAAATTCACCATACGCGGCATTTTAGCAAGCAACGGCGCCATTTGCTCAATATTAGCAACCAAATAATCTTTCACCGGACGAGAATAACGCTGATAGTAAATCGATAAAAATTTGGCTCTAAAATCTGGTACATCAACGCCAACAGGACATTGTGCTGAACAAGATTTACAGGCTAAACACTCATCCATGACCTCAAAGACTTCATGTGAAAAATCAGTACTCGATTTGGCTGAATTGGTGTTAACCATCCTTGACCACCAACTACTCTTAAATTGCTGTGCATTTAATGCATCAACTTTCACATCTTGTTGAGCGAGTAAGCGTAACCACTCACGGATCATGCCAGCCCGGCCTTTGGGTGAATGACGACGATCACCTGTGATCTTGCTCGATGGGCACATCGGTGAGGTCGTATCGTAGTTAAAACATAAGCCGTTTCCGTTACAGCTCATTGCTGGCGCAAATTCTTCTTTAAATACAACTGGAATGGTTCTGTCATAAGTACCGCGTTTGGTATCAGTGACTTGAACTAATTGTGCATTTGAGTCAATTGGCGTGCAAATTTTGCCTGGATTCATTTTATTGTGCGGATCGAATACGGCTTTAATTTTACGTAATTCAGTATACAACTCATCACCAAAAAACGCAGGCGCATATTCACTACGATAACCTTTTCCATGTTCGCCCCACATTAAACCGCCATACTTGGCAACGAGTGCGACAACTTGGTCTGAGATTTTTTTCAGTAACACTTCTTGTTGTGGATCGTTCATATCGAGTGCAGGTCTAACATGAAGTACACCGGCATCAACGTGCCCAAACATGCCATAATCCAATTTGTGTTCATCTAAAAGCTCGCGAAACTCCATGATAAAATCAGCCAGATTTTCAGGAGGAACAGCCGTATCTTCAGCAAACGCGATAGGCTTTTTCGCACCATCAGTTTTACCTAATAGGCCAACTGACTTTTTACGCATGGCATAAATTTTTTGAATATCACTGACTTCATACGTAATTTGATAGCCAATCACACCACCTCGATGAGTGGTAATATCATCATCAAGCTCAGCACTTAAAGCGGAGATGCGTGCTTTGATTTCGGCTTCATCATTACTGTTATACTCCACCATGTTCAAACCTAACATTTCTTCATTAGGCACATCGGTGATGAGCTCTGACACCATATGCCAGATTATATCAGCACGAGCAAGGTTTAAGACTTTGGAGTCAACGGTTTCTACCGACGTAGCATTGGCAGCGACCATTTTAGGGGCATGCCGTAATGCCGATTCAAAAGAGTTGTATTTAATATTCACCAAAGCTTTGTGTTTGGCAATTGGCGTAATATTGAGTTTGGCTTCGGCAACAAACGCTAATGAGCCTTCAGAGCCCGCAATTAATCGACTCACATCAAATTGCTGACTATCAGGAATATACGCGTGCTCTAAGTCATATCCCGTTAAAAAACGATTTAAGCGTGGGAATTTAGCGAGTATTGCCTCTCGCTGCTCAACACAAGATGTTTGTATTTGCGCTGCAATGGCTTGATAACTGGCTTGAGAATGCGCGAGACAATCTGCGATCGGCGAAGGTTCAGTGGCTAAGACATCACCATTGGCCAATACGGAGGTTAAGCCTAAGATATGATCGGAGGTTTTACCATAGACTAATGAGCCTTGACCAGATGCATCCGTGTTGATCATGCCGCCAACCGTTGCACGATTTGACGTGGATAAATCCGGAGCAAAGAAATACCCAAATGGACGCAGTGCATCATTGAGTACATCTTTAACAACACCAGCTTGAACTTTTACCCATTGCTCTTTGGCATTGATCTCTAAAATTTGATTCATGTGACGGGATAAATCCACCACGATCCCACTCGTTAATGATTGACCATTGGTACCTGTACCACCACCTCTTGCTGAAAAAACAACATCACTAAAGCCTTGTACGACCTGACCAATACACGTCAGATCCTGAATGTTTTTGGGATAAACGATAGCTTGCGGTAATTTTTGATAAATAGAATTATCCGTTGCCATCGCTAATCTGCTGGAATATTGCGTTTCAATATCGCCAGAAAAACCGGCTTTTGCAAGTGCGGTAAGATAATCTAAATATTGTTGATCAAGGGCATTATTACTATCAAGTACAGGTAACATATAATCTTAACGAAGTTATCAATGATGCTAGTATTATACGCAAAAACCCACATAAGGACTATTAATGGGCAAAATATAGTCATAAAAAAACCGTTAAATCCAAGATTAACTGAACTTAACGGTTTTAAATCTTTACATCCTTAGGATAAACATCCTAATCATGCGAGTTAGCCATGTTTTTCGGCTAAGTATAACCAGGTTTCAACCACTGTATCAGGGTTTAAAGATACACTGTCAATGCCTTGCTCAACCAACCATGCGGCAAGATCCTCATGATCCGATGGTCCTTGACCACAAATACCGACATATTTACCGCGTTTCTTCGCTGCTTGGATCGCCATCGCTAAGAGTTTCTTAACGGCAGGATCACGTTCATCAAATAAATGCGCAATGAGACCAGAATCACGATCAAGTCCTAATGTTAACTGGGTTAAATCGTTTGAGCCAATAGAGAACCCATCAAATATATCCAAAAACTCATCCGCTAATAACGCGTTTGAAGGTAGCTCACACATCATAATGATACGCAGACCATTTTCACCTTTAACTAAACCTTGTTCGGCGAGTAACTCAATGACCTTACGCCCTTCTTCTAACGTCCGTACGAAGGGGATCATGATCTCAACATTGTGCAGTTTCATGTCATTGCGAACCCGCTTTATCGCTTCACATTCAAGCGCAAAACAATCACGGAAATCTTCAGAAATATAACGTGATGCCCCACGGAAACCTAACATTGGATTTTCTTCATCCGGCTCGTATTGATGCCCACCTACAAGGTTAAAGTATTCGTTAGATTTAAAATCGGACATCCGAACAATGACTTTTTCGGGCGAAAATGCACTGCCAATTGTCGCAATTCCTTCTACCAATTTTTGAATATAAAACTCAGTAGGTGATGCATATCCAGCCATCATATCGACGATTTCAGCTTTGACGTCTTCAGGTTGAGTATCAAAATTTAATAAGGCTTTTGGATGCACACCGATCATGCGGTTGATGATAAACTCTAAACGCGCTAAACCCACACCGGCATGTGGTAGACGCGCAAAATCAAAAGCTCGGTCAGGGTTGCCCACATTCATCATTATCTTAAGTGGTAAATCAGGCATTGAGTCAATACGTGATGTGACGACATCAAACGCTAATTCATCACCATAGATAAAACCTGTATCACCTTCGGCGCAAGAGACCGTGATTTGATCGCCAGTCTTAATCAAATCGGTTGCATTTCCACAACCTACTACTGCAGGAATACCTAGTTCACGGGCAATGATAGCAGCGTGACAAGTACGCCCACCACGATTAGTCACAATCGCAGATGCACGTTTCATTATCGGCTCCCAATCTGGGTCCGTCATGTCCGTAACTAAGACATCGCCAGGTTGGATTTTATCCATCTCATCAATCGACGCGAGGACTTTTGCTTTACCCGCTCCGATTTTATGACCGATGGCACGCCCCGTACAAATGGTAGGCGCATCACCGTTGAGCTGGTAACTTTCAATAACTTGCATATCTTCACGGCTGCGCACGGTTTCAGGACGAGCTTGCACAATATATAATTTACCATCTACACCGTCTTTTGCCCATTCTATATCCATCGCTCGACCGTAATGCTGTTCGATAATCACCGCTTGCTTCGCTAACTCTTCAACTTCACTATCGTTGATGGAAAATTGCATGCTGTGCTCACGTTCAATATCCACAATCTCAACTTGTTTACCATGGTCTTGATTTTCAGAGTAAATCATTTGAGTGAGTTTACTTCCCAAATTACGTCGCACAACCGCAGGATTACCAGCGGCTAATGTCGGTTTATGTACATAGAACTCGTCAGGATTGACCGCACCTTGTACCACCATTTCACCTAAGCCGTAGGATGAAGTGATAAAGACAACATCTTCAAAACCCGACTCGGTATCAATCGTAAACATAACACCTGATGACGATAAGTCAGAGCGAACCATACGCTGGATCCCTGCCGATAAAGCAACACCTTTATGGTCGTAACCTTGATGCACGCGATATGAAATCGCACGGTCATTAAATAAGGAGGCGAATACATGCTTGATCGCAACCATAACAGAGTCGTAACCTTTGACGTTTAAAAACGTCTCTTGCTGCCCAGCAAAGGAGGCATCTGGCATATCTTCAGCGGTTGCTGAAGAGCGAACAGCAAAAGACGCTTCGTCTCCCGCTGTACCTTGGAGTTCAACAAACGCAGTTTTAATGGCGTCTTCTAGTTCAGGCTGAAATGGCGTATCGATGATCCAGTTGCGAATTTGCTCACCCGCTTTAGATAGCTCAGCGAGATCATCTACATCGAGCACATCAAGGATCTCGTGAATTTTTGCTTCAACGCCACTGCGTTCTAAAAACTCGTTAAATGCATCCGCCGTTGTGGCAAATCCACCTGGTACTTGCACCCCTGCGTTAGCTAGGTTTGAAATCATTTCACCTAAAGAAGCATTTTTGCCTCCCACTCTGCCAACATCATGCATTCCAAGTTGTTGATACCATAGAACGTATTCTTGCACTATTGAGCCTCCAGCCGTATTCTGTTTAACTAAATGTAGATTATTTATAGTTACTATAGATCATGTTCTAGATAGCATGAATAAAAAATAACCTAACCAATGAAAAATCATTGTAGAATGATGTACTTACGCTTGTAAAATTTAATTGCAAGCTGTAATTAAATTACAACAATGTTAAGGAGTTGTTATGCGTTCGGCATACTATATTTCAGATGGAACAGCTATAACGTCAGAGGTTTTTGGCCATGCTTTGCTGTCTTTATTCCCGATCGAATTCAAACACATCACTATCCCTTTTGTTGAAACCGAACAACAGGCTTACGATGTGTTAACAAAAATATCTGAAAGTTTTCAAGATTCTAAAACTCGTCCGTTGGTTTTCTATACAATCGTGAATACTGACGTGCGCAAAATCATTTCTAATTCAGTCGGGATCAATTACAACTTTCTGGATCAGTTTGTTGCCCCTATCGAAAAAATCTTAGGCGTCCCTTCAAAGCCCGAAAAACATCGGACTCATAGCATTCATGAAACCACCTATGATATTCGGATTGAAGCGGTCA
Organism: Glaciecola sp. UBA983; assembly: GCA_002292215.1. Classification (GTDB taxonomy): domain Bacteria; phylum Pseudomonadota; class Gammaproteobacteria; order Enterobacterales; family Alteromonadaceae; genus Opacimonas. Next base: position 77,167 of record DBBN01000064.1, read on the forward strand.
ATTATGCGTTAGCCAATGACGATGGCGCAAATCTCAAAAACTATGCCGATGCTGATATTATCTTGGTAGGTGTATCACGCTCCGGTAAAACTCCGACGAGTTTGTATCTTGCATTACAGTATGGAATAAAGGCTGCGAATTACCCATTCACGGAGGAAGATCTAGGGGATGTGATTAAGCTCAATCCTGCATTAAAACGCTATAAAGAGAAGCTCTTTGGTTTGACCATTCATCCGGAGCGACTGCATCAAATTCGTTCTGAACGCAGAGCCAACTCAAAGTATGCCTCGTTACAACAATGCCGCATGGAGTTGAGAGAGGTAGAAGGTTTGTATCGGAAAGAACGGATCCCATTTTTAAATTCGACAAAGTTTTCGATTGAAGAAATCTCCGCTAAAATTTTAGCGACAACAGGGTTACAACGTCGGAAATATTAAGCGTCGGAATTGTCTTGTGGAGCTGGGTCGTTTTTTTCAACGTTGCGTTTTGAGGTTTTCGCTCTGCCGCCCGTTACTTTATCTGCACGCCCTTCTTCTTTTGCTTTTTCCGCACGCATGCGACGCACTTCTTTAGGATCAGCTATTAAAGGTCGATAGATCTCTATGCGGTCGCCGTCTTTCAAGGTATCAGTTAATTTGCAGGTGCGATTCCAGATCCCAACTTTGTTTTCGCTCAGATCTATTTCCGGAAAATACCGACTCATGCCGGAGGTTTTAATCGTTTGCTCAACGGTTGCATCCGAGGCAACAAGCACCTTAAGAATGAGTTGCTTTTCAGGCGTGCCGTAAACGACTTCGATGTTAATGGATCCGTTGTCACTCATAATGTTATCGCTCATAATCGTTGTCCGCATGCTTACGGTAAAATATAACTTGGACTAACCCACTTGTTTCGCACGTTGTATAAAGGCATCCACCATGCTATTGGCAAGGCTATGAAAAATTTTGCCAAACGCCATTTCAATGATACGACTGGTAAATTCAAATTCTAGATTTAATTCAATCTTACACGCATGCTCATCTAATTCAGTGAATACCCAACCGCCACTTAGAGATTTAAAGGGTCCATCAGCCAAACTCATTTCAATGCGCGACGGAGCAACTAATGTGTTATTAGTAGTAAATGTATGCTTAATACCGGCTTTAGAAATATCCAAACTGGCTTGCATATGTGTGTCATCTACACTATTGATACGCGTTGCCACACATCCTGGAATAAACTCCGGGTATGCAATGACATCATTGACTAAATCAAACATCGTTTGCGCGCTGTATGGCACTAACGCACTTTTATTTACTGTTGCCATCGTGACCTAACATTACTTACGACTAAATATTGGGGTAAGTTTATCATGAAAAGCTTGATTGTTAAGACAATTCCCCCATATTAGATTGCACTGCGACAAATCACAGGTACAATAGCGCACATGAGTAAAAAAAATTCCAAAACCCCAACAGGCACGATTGCACTAAACAAAAAAGCCAAGCACGAATTTAGTCTTATCGACAAATTTGAAGCAGGCGTGCAACTCCAAGGCTGGGAAATAAAAAGTATCCGTGCCGGCAAAGTCAATTTGACAGACAGTTATGTCTTCGTCAAAGACGGTGAGGCATTCATTACCAACTTGACTATTCAACCTCTAAATCAAGCATCCACGCATGTGATTTGTAGCCCCGATCGCGTGCGCAAATTACTGCTTCAAAAGCGTGAAATCGAGCAATTGATGGGTGGTCTAGATCGCCAAGGTTTAACCATCGTCGCAACAGCGATGTATTGGAAAGCTTGCTGGGCAAAAATCGAAATATGCCTAGCTAAAGGTAAACAAGAGCATGACAAACGTGATGCGATAAAAGATCGTGATTGGGCGCGTCAAAAAGAACGGATGATGAAGGTTAAGAGTTAAGGGTTAAAAATTAAACGTTGATTGTTGAAAATCATTCAGGAGTAGCGAATGTTTACAAACAAAGATACTTATGTTCGATTTTATGTAATTTTTTTGGGGGTCTTTTTGGTTGGTAAATAATTACATACCACACCCAACCTTCACTCTTTGGGTAAGTATACCTGTCATATTCATCGTACTGTCCCTAATATTAAAACAACTCAACTTTCGCTACGAAAAGATTTTTGCGTATATTGGAATAATAGCGATATTTTTGATTGCTATTACCGTATCCAATGGATTAAACAATCCAGGCTCATATTTATGGATGGTGGCAATAAGTATATATTTATTATTTTCTCGCCCTAATATATTAAGTAGCCACTTAATAATAATTAATTCATCCTTACTCATTACATTATTAATCTTGCATCGTTTTGAGGTCCTTAATTTTCAATATACTCCTGTTGGTTCATTAGCATTAGAGTATCTTGGCATCAAGGCGCCTGTCATGTTCGCCACTTATATACCGATAACACTGTTTATTGTTTATCTTCACGATAAAAACAAAAAATCTATCATCGCATTAGAAGATAAAAACAAAGAACAAAACAAACTATTGTCTTTATTGAATCATGAAATCCGTAATCCATTAAATGGCCTCATCAATATTTTACCAATTATTGAACAACACAAAAACGAGCCTCATCTACAAGACAAGTATTTACAGATCGCATACACTAATGGCAAAGTGCTCAAAGAAACGTTAGAACAAAGCTTACAACTGCAAAAAATAGACTCTAATAATTTCACTGTAAAGAATTCGACATTGGAACTACGCTCATGGCTAGCCGAGCATTTGACCAGTTATAGCAGTCAAATTACAAACAAAAAAATAGAATTAACCAGTACCTTTTCACCTGATTTTCCCAAATATGTCTGTACTGATCAACGCGCACTGAATGTCATTGTGAATAATTCATTAAGCAATGCGATCAAATTTACCCACCACGGCTGTGTATCAGTATCATTATCCCATCAGGATAATAATATGGTCATCAAAATTAAAGATACGGGTATTGGGATCGCACAGGAACAACAAAAGTCTATTTTTTTACCTTTCACACAACTTGATGAAGGCGAAGGCAAACAGTATGAAGGTGCAGGATTAGGGTTAGCCTTATTACAGAAATGTGTGGATGTGTTGCATGGTTCGATTGCACTCAAGAGCGAATTAAATGTCGGTAGCGAATTTACATTAACAATTCCGGTTGAATTTAAACACGAAATAATAAAACTTAAGAAAAAATTAAAAATAAATAACCTCATCGACCTAACTGATGTCGTTGTTGTCATTATTGATGATCACAAGGTTAATTTAGAAATACTCAAGTTACAGTTGAAGTTTTCCAATGCTAACATCAAGGCATTTAGCGATCCGATAATGGCATGCGAGTTCTGTAAATCCCATCATGTCGATATAATAATTTCGGATATATCTATGCCTCAAATGGACGGGATTACCCTACTTAAAAAACTCAGCGCCAAAAGCCTTCCTCCGGTAAGAATTGCAGTGACCGGCAATACACTAGCCGAACAACAGCAAAAATATTTTGTCGCCGGTTATCAAGATATCATCACCAAACCCTATGATTTGGATGTCTTGTATACGTGTATCAATACACTTTATCAACGCCATCTGCAACAAGCATAGTCCGTATAAAAACTGACAGGTATTGCTTCGCGTTAGTCTATCGCAAATTGATAATTAATATTTAGCCCTACAGTGCGCCCAGCGCTAAGCACTTTATCTCCCACGGCTAATTGCGCAGCAGTGACGCGATTAACGCCGGCTAAATGCGGTGCATACGTTTTGTCGAAGATATTTGTAGCCACCAATTGTATCTTTAGCCCAGAATCAAACTGATAATAGCCATTGAAATTGACCACGCCATAACCTGATGTTGACGTTTCATTTTGTAATTCAGCAACGTTATTTTGCGCTGCAGCAAGTTCAGTATGAAGAATAAAGCCATAGCTATTACTGTCATGTTCCTGCTGCCAACTTAAGGACACATCTCCTGAAAATGGGGCTAGGCGATACAGATCTTGGTTAAGGGTGCCGGTTTGCTTACCTTTAACATATTGCCCAGTTATACCCAGTGACCAATTATCACTAAACGCATATTGATAGGTAACATCAAATCCCGCAATTTGGGCATCTTCATTTGCCCAGATCAACGGGGGCGCAATATTATTCATCTGTGCAATCATATTGGCCGACATATTATCAGATGGCATCCCCATAATATAATTGTCGATTTGAGACCAATACACGCTAGGCGCTAAACGCCAACGTAGACCCGTAAACTCAGCACTCACATCAACTTTGAAAGCTGTTTCTTTGCTTAAATCTAAGTTACCTAAGTAATTGCGACCATCAGCCATGCCAGCTGAGATCCCCAATGGAAACCACGTATATAATTGTTGATAGATAGGCGCTTGTTCTTTTACGCCAGCAGACAGTGTCCACACTGATGATTCATTGCTAGGTAAAGAGATCCGCCCGACAACATCAAGTAAATCAAATAATTTACTGCGCTGCGCGGTATTAAATGCATCACGTAAATTTGCCACATTGGGATTCATCATCGCCATATTAGAATCTACAGTGCCAGCATCTGCGGAGATGCGACTATACCGACCTCCGAAAAGCCATTGCAGATCTGACGATTTTTCCTGTTCCCATTGTGCATAAACGGATGCAGTATCGCGCTGTACGTCATTGAAGTTATTCAGATAAAACATCGCCATATTTGGGTTGGTGATATTTGAATAATGCTCTTTGGTATACCAATCGACACCATATTCACTGCGCCATTGAGCGTCGATGTGTGACGCTTTGATGCTGATACTACGCCCTTCACTATCTACATAATTTTCACGATACGCAGCGTTGTTGGTATTGCTACGTAAGGTAAAGTTATCCATTATGTGTTCGTTGTTATTGGCGCGCACTTGCGTCTTTAGCTGCCATTGGTTGTTCAAGCGTTGGGTATAATCCAGTCCGGCCAACAATGCATCGATATAAATAATATCCATAGCTAAGGTGGGCGTCCCCGATTCATTGGTGGTGCGAGCCGTCACAAAGCCATCAATGCTGTAATTTTTAGCTACATAGCCTCCCCGAATTTTAACGCCGTGGCGGTCATAAAAACTAGAAGGAATGACAATGCCATTACCACCACTACTACCTGCACGATAGTTATCAGCGGTTTGTTTATCGGCAATAACCGAGATGTAAGTATTATGATTAATCGCATTAGCCGACACACTGTAATGGGTTTTGTTAAAGCTAAAACGACTGACGCTGAGTCCTCCCGAAAATGTTCGTTGTTCAGAATCGGTAAGCTCCGGAGCAATATGACTAATAGCTACCGCTCCTCCGATAGTTTCAGCCCCAACACTAACGGGCGCGATGCCTCGATACAATGTCACCTCTTGGCCGATAGAGCCAATCACATGAGATAAAGGAGAATCCATCCCATTGGGACCGGCAGCGGTAATAACACTACCGTCGATTTGTACATTAACCCGGTCAGAAAACATGCCACGGTATTGAATAATGCCACTGACTGCGCCATTGCCATTGATACTGATCCCTGGTAGTTGGGCTAGCTGGTTGCGCATATCAGGTGCACTGGATTGTGTTGGATCTAACGTCGTTTCAATTAATAATGGGTGATGCTGCCCTGTAACGGTGATCGTTTCGAGTGCCGTCGAATTGGCATAGGCTGGTGCGCTAATTAATGTAACAGCAACTGCGAGTGATAAAAAATGACGTGCGAAGATACGTTGCGGTTTTGCGGCCGCAGACAAACTTAAATTTTGCATGATAAAACCTTTAAAAACTAAACTAAAATCGAATGTGTGAACACATTTAATTAATTATTGGTTATTTAGTTCAAGGTAGGTGGCGCGCGGCTAGTAAAGAATAAATAGTAAAAACGATGCGTAAAGATCTGTAAGGCGACATCAACTTTTACAGCAAACCACTGAGTCAGGCTAACAACCGGATTAGCATCAATCCAATCGAGCAACGTTAGTTGAATACCAGAGCTAGTTGGACAATCTATTGAAGTATTGGTTTTTGCATCATCCAAAGAGAATTCTTTGATTTCGCCAAATTCAAAATAATGATAAGCAGAAATTAATTTAACTTTGGTGCCGGTACAGATCACTAATGCATTTTCGCGCACACTATCGCTCAATGAATCGTTAAGCGATATCAATCGTTGGTTGTTTAACGTGCTCGCGAGTAAACTATTGATACTCAACACGACAATGATCAAAAGATGTAATGGTTGCAAATGTTGCTTCTAATCCTTGGTCAGCAAAGGACAAAACTTAACTGACTCGAAAATAAAATGCAAGCATTGCATGGATAAAGATTGTTTTGTATCAAAATGATCTATAATTTTTAATAGCTTAATCTGCAGTTAGTGCTAGAATATACATGAACTTTGGGGCTGATTCGGATTCGACAGGATTCAATGATGCTTTAGGTGCATGCAGAGGTGCGGCTGGCCTCTTTAATAAGCCGCAAAAAAATAGTCGCAAACGACGAAAACTACGCACTAGCAGCTTAATAACCTGTATAGGCCCTCCCACTCAAGTTTTTTCTACTAGCTGAGGTTCGGGAGGTCATCCCAGTAGGATAGCGAGGGAAGCTTGTCTAAGGCTGAACCGCGAAATAGTATTAGGCCAGCCTGACGGAATCCTGTTTGCCGGAGTCCTTAAGGTTAAATAAATGACAAACTAAGCATGTAGTACCGACGGCTGACGCTTTCTGGACGCGGGTTCAACTCCCGCCAGCTCCACCAATTTGATAATCAAAGACATCCTAGGGTGTCTTTTTTTATGTCTGCAACCCAGTAAAACCAGCATCTCTTAAGAATTACAATCCTCTAATATCCACTAACACCTTGTAACATCCTTTTCCTTAGTGGTACAGTTAGTGGCACAAACTCACATTTACATACATATGTACCACTACTATGCCAAGAATAACTAAACCACTAACATCGACTGAAATTAAAAACTCTAAGCCTAAGGGTAAAGAATATAAGCTCAATGATGGTGGTGGCTTGTCATTCAGAGTCCGAATTAATGGTACAAAAGATTGGATTTTTCGTTATTACGAGCCTTTTACTAAAAAACGTAAAGACATTTCTTTTGGTAGCTTTCCCACAGTCAGTTTAGCGGACGCTCGAAACAAAAGGGATCAGGCGAAAAAATTATTAGATAATGATGTTGACCCAAAAGCGCATCAGCTTGAAAGTAAACGTCTTCAAACCGAAGAGCAAGCAAATACCCTACTCGCTATTACACAAGAATGGATGACCATAAAAGAAACGACTGTATCACTTAAGTTTGCCGTTCAAATTATGGCTTCACTAAACAACCATGTTTTACCTAGGTTGGGAAATATCACAGTAGATAAACTTACTCCAGCCCTAGTTATTGAAGTACTAAACCCTATTGCAGCAAAAGGTAATGCAGAAACGGTCAGAAGGTTATGCCAGCGTATCAATGAGATATTAGATTTTGCAGTCAACACTGGCCGCTTACAAATAAATACATTATCTAAGATAAATAGTGCTTTTATTGCTCCTACAAAAAAGAACTTACCCGCACTTAAACCTGAAGAACTTCCCGTGTTCCTCAACACTTTGCAAAAAGCGAGTATAAAACTAGTAACACGGGCTTTAATTGAGTGGCAACTTAATACAATGGTAAGGCCTAGTGAAGCTGCCATGGCAGAGTGGCAAGAAATCGACTACGACAATAAACTATGGGTAATCCCTGCTCATAAAATGAAGAAAAAGAGTAATGGGGATCATTCTGTTCCGCTTACCAAACAAACATTAGCTTTGCTTGAAATGATGAAGCCTATTAGTGGTTATGGACAACACTTATTCCCCGCCGATAGAGATCCAAAGACACACGTCAACAGCCAAACCGCTAATATGGCTATCAAACGTATGGGGTACAAAGATAAGCTCGTTAGCCATGGAATGAGGAGCATTGCTAGTACGGTATTGAATGAAGAGGGATTTGATTATGACGTTATTGAAGCTAGCTTAGCTCATGTTGATAAAAATACCGTTCGTAGAGCTTATAACAGAACAGATTATTTAGAACGTAGAAGAGTATTAATGCAATGGTGGTCTGATTATATTGAAAATGCATCTAGAGGGAGCTGCACCTTGGCATCTACGTAGTATTGGCTCACATAAAGTATTGTCCGTTTACTGCATAAAGCTATCATAAGATAGCTTTTGTTATATGTGGTACTGCTATACAAAAACGAGCATCATTTTGTCTGAAGCCAATACTTACTAATGCGTACATCACTCGTTCGTATACCCCCCGCATGGATCGTATTTGGCTGTTAAAGGAACTAGTTGACAAAGTACACTAACATTACCTAAAAACCGCTTACAAAGCCATACAGACCGATACAGCTATCGCGCTTCGCTTGCTAGATACCTATATCCGCTCTGACTGGAATAATAGGAATTGTAAGGGCTCAAATAGCTTAGAGTGTTTTGAATACTAATATTCGATTTATGCCACTCCTGACGGAGTGTCATCAACTTTTATCCTTCACGCATTAAAGTACGTCACTACGAATCGCTTCGCTCATCTACATACCTTTTTTAGCGTTTAAAAACAAACTTACAACTTCAATGTTCTTATACGAAATTAACAGTCGAACATTAGTAAATTCTATTTCAACAATACCCCCTTTCATCCTTGGATGAATTCATAACTAGGTAGGTGGTAATTGAATTAACTTGAGGTAGTGAGCCGAGTACTTCTGCATGAAATTTCTTATAGTCAGTTGTGCTTTTTACCTCAACACGCAGCAGATATTCGAATGCTCCGGCCACGTTGTGACATTCGGTAACCTGTACAGCGTCTTGCATTACTTTCTCAAACTCTTTGTGGGATTTGATACCATGATTTGATAAGCCAACAGTTACATAAGCCAAAAAATTTCTGTTCAGTGCGTCGCGATCTAAAATAGCTCGGTACCCTCTAATTACTCCCAAATCCTCTAATTCTTGCACTCGACGAAGACATGCTGATGGAGACAGTCCGACCTTATCTGCTAGTTTGGTGTTGCTAATACGTCCTTCGCTCGAAAGTGAGCGCAATATTAAATCGTTATACCTGTCAAATTTAGTCATTAGTTGTGTAAATTAGTTTAATTTATCAATAATAATAACAATATTTACTTAAAGATGAAATATAATGATCATATATAAATAACTAATACTTACTTTTCAATGAAACCGCACTAGAAATAGACGTTTTTATTAAGAAAGGGTCGCGTTTTTTCAATTTTTTTAACAGGTATCACTATATGCTTAGTTTCATCTTATTTGCCTTTATCACATCTATTACACCTGGACCTAACAACTCTATGCTGATGTCTTCTGGGATTCGATTCGGGGTTAAACGGTCTTTACCGCACCTATTCGGTATCAATATTGGATTTGGGGTTATGTATTTGGGTGTTGGTTCAATTCTTCCCATAATCCCAATTAAATTCATTGTCATATTGGAATATATAGCAATGGCTTTGCTCGTATATATCGCCTTCAAGATTGCTACTGCATCGACAGAAATCAACGATAGTAATACCGAAGATAAGCCTTGGGGATTCCTAAAAGCTGCTGCGTTTCAATGGATAAACCCCAAGGCACTAATGATGGCGTTTGCAGGGACAACATCATATGGTCTCGATACGGTAACAGCAGCCGCTATTTTTACGGCTACCAACGTTGTATGCGGGGCATGGATATTTGCAGGGTCTTGGATGCGACAGTTTCTATTGGCAAGTCCAAATAGAACACGGGCGATTTATATTGTATTAACAATAACAATGATTGGTACAATGGTTTTTTAGGCTTTAGAAGAAGCATTAGCGTTTACGGGCTCAGTCATGCTTTGTATTAGTTAAATTATGTCTGAAGCTATTACTTACTAATGTATCCCTCACTAGTTTTTATACCCCCCGTGTGGATCATATACGGCGGTTAAAGGAACTAGGTAATAAAGTACACTAACATCACTTAAAAACGTCTTACAATGCCATACAGATCGTTACAACTACCGCGCGTCGCTTGCTGGGTGCCTAGAGCGGATAACTTTAAAAACGGATGGACGGATATTCCCTTAGGTATATCCATCCGTCCGTTTTGTTTAGACTCCATCATTGACTGAAAAGCTGCCATCTTGATTTTCTATAACTTTTCCAGCAACGATTAAGGCTTTGCGACCTTCTCTGTACTGCTTTGCTTTAGACTCTGCGCTAATTGCATCAGTACAAGCATCCAAATAAGCTTGTTGCCACAATTTCTTATCTGAATTAAAGCAAGAGTAAGCTAACTCATCTTTATTTTGTTTGTTCACTTTGATGCTAATTGGCTTAGTTGAATCAACAATACAAGCACCTGTGATTGGTTTATCCTTGCTTGTAAGAATGCCTAAATCTACAGCTTTAATCTCAAAGTATTTAGTTGGTATGGCATCGTCAGCATCCTTCATTTTGTCACAAGAGAATGAGCAACTCTTATTTTCACCATCGACGAAAAAACTAAAGTCGATATTGGCTTTCAGTGCAGATGCCCCTCTAGCTGTTTGATTACCCCCTTTACCTGTATGGTGAACTAAGACGATAGTACATCCATACTTGAGGCGAATATCTTCCAGTTTATTAATGAACCTAGCCATATCATCATTGCTGTTCTCTTCACTGTCCATTAGATGGCGAGATAAAGTATCAATGAAGATCAACTTAGGTGGTGTATCTAGTTCAGAAATGGCTTGTTCTACTTGTTTATAACCATTTTCTGTATCGAGGCCAATAGCTCTACTAGAGATATGGAGATTATCCTGAACGATAGATAGATCATGCTCTTTCTCTATAGCTCTAAGGCGACGAGAAAGACCGCTAAGGCCTTCTCCAGCCATAATCAATACGTTTCCTTGCTTAGATTCCTTATTGAACCAATCACGACCGTTGGCGATCATGGCTGCTATGCTTAGTATTACATGTGACTTACCTGAACCAGAAGGACCATATATCATGCCAACGGAATTACTGGGTATAATATCTTCTATAATCCAATCTATTTCTAATGGTTGCTTGTAAAGCTCGTCTAACGTTATAAAATTATAAGCAGTCGAATTTGTCATTACACTGCCTCCTCATTACGTAAAACAATACGAGCATCAATCCAATCTAGTACTTCAGATTCAACCCAAGCACTTGAGCGCTCAGATAGCTTGATTGGTTTAGGGAAGTTATTTTGCTGCGCTAATGCATAAACATGTGAGCGAGATAAACAAGTCAGAGAAATGACCGTTTGTAATTTGATTAGTTTGTTGTTCATTGGAATACACCTTTTTGTGTTTCGCCGTACATTCGGCTTAGGTGTATTTCAAACTTTTTAAGGCTTTACTCCCTCACAGGTAGGGGAAGGCAATTCCCCAGGTGGGGAAATCTGTTGTTAATTCTTTTGTGTTTCTAGGTAATCACTAGCCTGTTTTAATAGTCGTTCGTCTACCTTACTGAGTCCGTAATTATTGACATCTAGTTCAACTGCTAGCCCCAACAATAGCTCTTTTATCTGACTCTTATTGGGAGCGTCTCCAGAAGCATATTTGGGACTTTTAGATAAATGATGCATTAGAAGACCAACAACCTTTAACGCAGTCGATGAAGGGTCTTTAGAGGCATTTTTTGATGGTAACCCTTTAACTGATAGACATTTTTCTAATTCTAATTCACAGATTTGTATTTGCTCTAATTTGATAATGTCGTATTCAGGCAAATCTTCTTCCCAATCATGCACCTCACGTTCTGTTTTCCAAAAATCAACGTCATCAATTTCAGGAGCCAGCTCTCGATAAAGTTCGACCTCATTAAATTGACTAGAAACTAGCAGCTCTTTAATAGCACGCTCATTTAAACTTAATGGCTGGGCTATTTGCACATCCACATATTCAATTTGGTCTAATAGAGGCTTATATTGATGAATAAAGTCACCTACAGAAGCATGATGAAGGATTCCATCTATACAAGGAACTAATGCTTCACGCTTATCCTTTGAAGACATATGATACAAACCTAGTTGTTTATCTAAAGCTTTAAACAACAACTCATTGCAAGATAAGTTAGCTTTTTCAGACGCCTCATCGAAGCTGATTAAGTTTTTCACTTTGTCATCCATCAGTAATAATCGCAAAATTTTTAATATGTTAAGCTAATGATATGCACAATCCAAGCTCAAATCAGCTAAACAATAAGAGTGCTAATAAGGTTAACATTCAACCATAACAATTAAATTTGGTGGTACAAGTAGTGGTACATTACTTCAGCATAAAGATAAACTTTATTAAAATCAATAACTAGAACTTCTATTCAACTCCCGCCAGCTCCACCAAATACTAGAACCCTAACTTAGCAATAAGTTAGGGTTTTTTATTGGCCTAAATTGGTGCATATATTCCTGGAACATATTGCTGAATACGCAATGGTAGTCGACTCACTAAGCTCTGCCTAAGCGGCTGCCAAAAAGCAGACAATAACAATAATGCTGCGCCCATAAACACACCTGTTATGGCGAAGCTATAACCTACTCCACCGTAATTTTCGATAATCGACGAAATCGCATAAATCACATATATCAAGGACGACACCATAAACGCGCGTCGGTCGATCACTATCGATATGCCACTCATGATTACGTATAAGCACATCACCAATGCTAGGCCCAGCAGACTTTCAGTCCCCTCTAGAATGCCTAAACTTGAAAATACTGGATGAATAATTAATGGCGCAGATAATAAATGTAACCAAAAAGCGACATCTGAATGATGCGATGTTCTCTTGATGTCAGTCGAATCCCAATACATAGCGAAGGTAAAAGCAACTAACCCACACATAAATAAAACCAACATTAACCACATGTTTGCAAGCGGAAAGATACTAAGCAAGACAGAGACAATCAATCCAATTAATGCGCCTGTAGCGACAGCAATTGTGATCGGCACTTTAAAACGCCACCAATGCGCACCTGCTGCAAAGAACGATGCACCAGCAGCAATAGCCGTAATAATGGCATCTTCGGAAGGAAAGAGTTCATGGATAAAACAAAAGAAACCGCCGATAAAGGTTATTAGCAATACTATGGCGGGTAATGCCATTTTACGTTGCTTAACAAATACCTCCGACAAGCCCCAGGCAATCATAGTAAACACAAGAAAGCCAACACTTGTACTTTGAGACATAAATTCAACGACCCAAAGCGCTGAAAATAATAATAGTAAGCAAGCAATAACGACAAAAATATCATTAAAACCACCAATTAATTTAAAATTTTCTTCATCAACAGCTGGAGAGTTGCGTTCTGTGGATAATAAATGACGAAACTGCTCAACGGATGAATCAGTAAATATGCCTTTTTCAACGGCTAAGTTGAGATCTTCTTCAGAATACATAAATAACTTTTATAGGATAAATAAAAACACAAATATAACAGATTTCAGGCAGTTACACTAAAGCTTTAGTCTGCAAAATACAGTACAATAGGCACTTAGAAAATTTTACAGGACAGATATAGTGGCAGTTCATTGGTTCCCAGGACACATGCACAAGACTCTTAAAGAAATTAAAGAGAATTTACATAGTGTTGATATTTTGATTGAAGTACTCGATGCACGTATCCCCTTCTCCAGTGAAAACCCTGAAATCGCCAAGATCCGTGGTGATAAGCCATGTATTAAGATCCTCAACAAAGCGGATTTAGCGGATCCCGAAATCACAGCACGCTGGCAAGCACAATTAGAGTCTGAACGTGGCATTAAAACTATCACGACAACCACCGATAACATTGCTAAAAGCAAACAAATCATCGATCTAATCCGTAAAACATGTCCGCAAAAAGATGCCTCTATTAAGAATATCACTGCAATGATAATTGGTATTCCCAATGTCGGTAAATCAACGCTTATCAATATTTTAGCTGAGCGCGTCATCGCAAAAACCGGTAATGAACCTGCGGTGACCAAAAACCTACAACGAATTAATCTCGGCTCGGGTATCGTTTTATACGACACACCTGGAGTCTTATGGCCAAAACTAGAAAACCCCAATACAGGTTATCGACTCGCTGCATCGGGCGCTGTAAAAGACACCGCGATGGAGTATGATGATGTTGGTTTTTATGCCGCTGATTATTTAATTAAAGCCTATCCAGAACTGCTCAAAGCGCGCTATAAATTAGATGAGATCCCCGACACCGAAATTGAATTTTTAGAAATGGCAGCAAAAAAACGCGGAGCAATAATGTCAGGTGGACGCGTCAACATGCACAAAATTTGTGAGTTAATGGTCATTGAATTACTTTCCGGTCAAATTGGTCGCATCACCCTAGAAACGCCAGAAATGTTGGTCATTGAAAAACAAGAAATGATCGATGCCGCTGCTAAAAAAATTGCTGACAAAGCCAAACGCAAGCAAAGCTTTAAAGACGGCTCATTAACCCCTGGTAAAAAAGACCGCAAAGAAAAGCGGGAAATTAAACGCCAAGAACAAAGTGAAAGAATGCGCGGTCAACGCTCTGGGAAGTAGTTTAGCTACGAGCAGTGAATGATTATCGTGCGAATGGTGATGAGATTCTGCATATAGACATGCTGCCTCCGCACGAACCCCAATTTTTTTTCGTCTAACAATCTTGTTTCATCACATAAATACAATATGTAACTAATTGTAATATATTGCTTTTATTCTTATTTTTACATATTTTCAAATAACAAGCTAATTATGGTTATCCAATTTCCGTTAAATTGGTTGACAATATTTTCCCAAATTGGTTAGTATACGGATATTAAGGAATCGTTGTAGATCATGTTGGTTCATTTTTGTTATTGATTGATTTGCATTATTAAATTGATCTACAAAGATTAGGTGCAGCTGGTTGCTTATGTTGAACGACACTCTGAGCCCAACGTGAACCACTCTCACACTCAGATAGACATATAATAAAATTTTAGGAGTTAGATATGACCAAACCTACAATAGGTTTCATCGGCCTTGGCCTTATGGGCAGTAACATGGTTGAGAATTTACAAAAGAAAGGCTTTGAACCAATCGTTATGGATCTTAACAAAGACGCAGTTGCTGCGGTTGTTGCCCGTGGCGCAACTGAAGCGACTTCAGTTAAAGAACTCGCTGCAGCCAGTGATATCATCATGCTTTGTTTAACAACGTCTAAAGTTGTTGAAGCATTAGTATATGGTGAAGACGGTATCTTAGCCGGTATTAAAGAAGGCGCAGTATTAATCGACTTCGGTACTTCTATCCCAGCTTCTACTCGCAAAATTGGCGCTGATTTAGCCGCAAAAGGCGCTGGCATGATTGACGCACCATTAGGTCGTACTCCTGCACACGCTAAAGATGGCTTGTTAAACATCATGGCTTCAGGCGATGCTGAAACATTTGCCAAAGTTAAACCTATCCTAGAAATGCAAGGCGAAAACGTATTCAACCTTGGCGCGTTAGGTTCAGGTCATACAACTAAACTTATCAATAACTTCATGGGCATGACAACTGTTGCAGCAATGTCACAAGCATTTGCAGTAGCTGAATTAGCCGGTGTTGATCGTCAGCAATTGTTTGACATCATGTCAACAGGTCCTTCTAATTCACCATTCATGCAGTTTTGTAAAAACTACGCAGTTGACGGTGTGAGTGACTTAGGTTTCTCAATTGGTAACGCAAACAAAGATCTTGGTTACTTCCTACAAATGGTTGAAGATTTAGGGACTCGAGCACAAATTGCAGAAGGTACTTCAGCTAATTTACAAGCAGCATTTGACGCTGGTATGGCCAACGGTAACGTGCCTGAAATCTATGATTATTTCCTAAAATTAACTAAGTAATACAATAGATTATCTTCTGTTAAGCCTCTTTATTAGAGGCTTTTTTATACTTATTTTCTGCCATATTTTGTCTTTGACATCAGTTTCAATTACTATCGACAGCAACATGTATATTGGTCAAAAATACAACTGGATTTTTTGCATTTTTGGTCATTCAAATTGGTTGACAAACATAAAAAGCAACGCTAGATTTTAACCATACCATTTATAAATACACATTTTATTTATGTTTTCGTCCCCTAACGATGGGTATCGATTACGTCACAATTAAGAGGAATTAATAATGAGTCAAAGTGAACATTTTTCATTTGGAAACGAAACTGAGATTGAAGATATTGGCGGTGGTTTAAAGCGTCAAATGTTAGGTTACAACCATGAATTAATGGCTGTTAAAATTTGGTTTGATAAGGGTGCTGAGGGTTATGTTCATGCGCATCGTCACTCTCAAGTATCTCATGTTGTTGAAGGTGAGTTTCACGTCAACGTCGATGGCGTCATTAAAGTGTTAAAAGCAGGAGATAGCTTTTTCGTTCCTCCTTTTGCTGATCATGGTGCAGTATGCCCTACTGGTGGTATTTTAATTGATGTGTTTAGCCCTCCACGTGAAGATTTCGTTGAAGGTTTAGACGCACCAGTATAAACATCGATGTCAGTGACAGCTAATTATTTGATCAAAATCAATACTGATTAAAATCCAATGACTACACTATTTATTGTTTTACGTTTGATATTAAACTCATAGTTAATAACACAATAGGTTAAGCCAATGGATACGTTAATTAAGATAGTAAATATAGCTGTGCTGACTAGTGCTCTTACCCTATCGGGATGCGCTACCCACAATGGTCCTAATGAACAATCAGGTATGATTGTGGGTAGCGTGTTGGGTGGCCTTTTAGGGCATAAACTCGCTAGCGGTAATGGCCGAACTGCTGCAACCATATTCGGTAGTATGATCGGCGCATCAATTGGTGGTTCAGTCGGTAAATCGATGGATGACACAGATCGTCTCAAAGTAGCTCATTCCTTAGAAAATATCCGTACGGGTGTGCCTAGTAGTTGGAAGAACCCAGATTCACAACGTCGGTATACGGTGATCCCAACCAAAACAACTGAAACCGCACAAGGTCCATGCCGCGAATATTCTCTTGAAGCAGTCATTGGTGGCAAAACTGAACAAATATACGGTGAAGCTTGCAGGCAAGCAGATGGCAGTTGGAAGATCATTAAATAATAATAGTGATAGATTCGGATACAACCTTCAATCTTGCTGTCCGTTTTTATCATTTATTTTTACTTCCTCTCTATTGTGTTCCTAAAATTTGCATCCATAATGATTATGCATTTTTACATTAAGGAATATTTATGCACACGCATCATTCAATTGCGTTATGCCAGCTAGGTCGCGAATTAGCCCTAGCGTCATTAAAACCATTATTACTCAACGATTTTTCCGCTCAGCAATATCGAGATGCATATCAGATCCAGATCGATGAGGGCGAAATTTGGCTATTTGATTATGGGATCATTGTTAGTTGGAATGTATCTCAAGCTGACCGTGAGTCATTTATTGATTCCATTGCCGCATATATTGTTGAACCTGCACAAAAAATCGCACTGGAACATTACAAATATACACTTAATGTCGATGCGCCTTTGAGCATTAAACATGATGTGATTAGTTTGCCTAATAATGACCCGCTAACACGACTTGCATTAAGTCATGCTTTTGCCCAGTCTTACAAATTATCATTTTTTGAAGATCAAGCGCAACGGGTCATCCAAGAAAATACCGATTTGTCCAAAACATTGGCTCACACAGGTGAGATCCCGTTAAATCGCAAAGAGTTAGCGAAACTCCGTGGTCGGTTATTTGCTACCAGTAGCGATATCATATTACACTTTAATCTATTGGATACGCCTGAGTTTTTTTGGGACTATCCTGAATACGAACCGATATACCAAGTAGGGTCGAAATATTTAGAATTAGCCCCTCGATTAGGTATATTGAATCATAAGCTAGAAACGATACAAACGTTGTTGGATATGCTTTCTCAGGAACAAAATCATAAACATTCTGCATTTTTAGAATGGATCATTATCGTGCTTATAGCCGTCGATATTTTGATTTATTTTTTCCCAAAAGAACTCATCTTCTAACCCAATAATCGGCAAACTATGGGTGTATCCAAATACCTTGGCACACCCATACTACTAAAGTCGTACAAAGCGTTTGCTATTAATTCGTTATCTTTGCCTAATAAACTGCATAACTATTAGGAAAAGAAACACATGAAAATTGAATCTCAAGTCTTACATCATGGCTTTAAATCTGATCCAACGACCAAAGCCGCTGCTGTTCCCATTTACCAAACCACGTCTTTTACCTTTGACGATACCCAGCACGGCGCCGATCTATTTGATTTAAAGGTACCAGGAAATATCTACTCTCGGATAATGAATCCGACAAACAATGTCTTAGAAGAACGTTTAGCTGCCATTGAAGGTGGCATTGCTGCACTATGTGTATCGTCAGGTATGGCGGCAATTACCTATGCGATCCAAGCCTTAACCCAAGTCGGTGATAATATTATTTCTACCAGCCAGCTATATGGGGGCACCTATAATTTATTTGCACACACGCTACCGCGCCAAGGTGTAGAAGTTCGTATGACTTCGTTTGATGATCTATCGTCGATAGAAGAATTAATTGATGATAATACCAAAGCTATTTTTTGTGAATCCATTGGTAACCCTGCAGGCAATGTCGTCGATTTAGAAGCGTTATCTGACATTGCACATAGTTTTGGCATTCCGGTAATTGTCGATAACACCGTTGCTACTCCAGTATTATGTCGCCCCTTTGAGCATGGCGCGGATATCGTCATACACTCTTTAACTAAATATATCGGTGGTCACGGTACGACAATTGGTGGCGCGATTATTGATTCAGGACGATTTGATTGGGTCGCTAATAAAGCTCGTTTCCCATTATTAAATGAGCCTGATCCATCCTATCATGGTGTGGTATACACCGAAGCATTAGGTCCTGCTGCGTATATTGGTCGTTGCCGCGTAGTACCATTACGTAACACAGGCGCAGCCTTAGCACCGCATAGCGCGTTTTTATTATTACAAGGTCTTGAGACTCTGCCATTAAGAATGGAGCGTCACTGTGACAACGCTCAAGCCTTAGCGGAATACTTAAGCGAGCATGAACATGTCAGTTGGGTTAATTACGCCGGATTAGATAGCAGTCGTTATCATGCTACTTGTCAAAAAATGTCTCATGGTAAAGCATCTGGGATTGTCAGTTTTGGTATAAAATCAAATGATCCGATTGCCGCAGGCGGTAAATTTATCGATGCCTTAGATATGATTTTACGTTTGGTCAATATTGGTGATGCTAAATCACTCGCATGTCATCCAGCGAGTACGACTCACCGTCAATTAGATGAAAAAGAACTGGCTAGTGCCGGTGTATCACAGGACTTAGTTCGTATATCTGTCGGTATCGAACACATCGACGATATTATTGCTGATGTTGAACAAGCGATACAAAAAGCGGTTAGCTAAGATAAATCATGGATATCTGTTTGTTTCGTAGTGATTTTTAACGCAAAACACATTATGATTGCGTTAATCATTCTTCTATATATTACAGATATCCATGAGCCAACATTCTTTTGATGATGTACCTAACATTCGTGTCGATGCCTCTGATCGTTCCGTCCAAGCCCATAATCCCAATGGGACGCCCCCACCTGTAACAACCGTTGTCAAAACTAGCAACCGAGGCTTAGTCATTAGTGCATTGTTATTGGCACTGTTATCATCTGGTGCTGCCGGTTATTTACTATATAGCCAACAACAAAGCCAACTGGCTTTTGACAGTGCGACGGCACGTATCCTTGAATTAGAGAATCGTTTATCTGCTACCGGTGAAGAAATGGGTAACTCCACGGTCGCATTACAAGTAAAAGTCACAGAGTTAGCCAATCGCTTAGAAGAATTATGGCAACAAATGGATAAATTATGGGCATCAGCATGGCGTCGTAATCAATCTGAAATAAAAGATTTAACCAAAGTCGTTGAAGATAACCGCACCCAAGCGCAATCAAATGTTAATTCAGTTACTCAGTCCCTGAGCAAAGGTTTAGCCTCATCTGAAACCAAATTTGACGCGCTACAAAATGATTTTAATTCTGCGAAAAATGAAATTTTATCCGTGAGTATGGAACTGGAGACGATTAAACAAGGTTTGCTAAATGGGCAGGATGCTAATGTTGTCATCAATGAAAAAATTGCCATATTAGAGCAACGTAATACCGCATTACGTAGTCAAGTATCGTTGATTGAAAAGGCGATGGCGAGTAAATCAAGTCCGACCGGTGTTTAGGTCGAGCATCACTACTTGCACTCACAAAAATGTCATGATTACTTAACTACAGTGTCATGATTTTTTAATCGCAACGTCACATAAAATTGTTTTCCTATAAGAGAATTATTATCTCAAGACTTTAGGAAAACACATGAAAAAATCAATATTAAGTGTCGTCATCTCGGGTGCATTACTATTATCTGGCTGCACCTTGGAAGGTGACGATGGTGCAGTAGGTGCAACAGGTGCATCTGGACCACAAGGCATTCAAGGTTCACAAGGTAGCGCTGGAGAAAACTCACCAACAGGGATAGAACTTAATTTACTCGCTCGTGCCATCATCAATGTTGGTGGCGCAGCTGAAATCGTTCAATACCATAGTGCAAGCCAAGTGGCTTACGCCACCGATGGTACTGATAACACGATTGCTATGATTGATATATCAGGCATTACATCATCCCCTTTAACACTGCCAAGCAATGATAATTCATTAATATTTAATCGCCTTTCATTACCGATCTCTGTCGGTGCAATTACACTAGGCGGTGTAACCAGCATTGCGATTTCAGGCAACATGATTGCAGTAGCAGTTCCAGCTGCAACCAAGGCCAATAACGGGTATATCTTGTTTTACAACAATCTAGAAAATCAAGCACCGGCATTTGTGAAAGCAGTTGAAGTAGGTAATTTACCAGACATGGTGACATTTACGCCTGATGTCAGCAAAGTGTTAGTCGCTAATGAAGGGGAGCCGGCCAAAGACTATAGCATTGATCCTGAAGGCTCTATATCCGTGATCAGTATAAGCAATGGTGTGCCAGCAGATACGGCT
>DBBN01000112.1 GCA_002292215.1 Glaciecola sp. UBA983
GTTACATCCGATAGCCGGCCAAGGATTTAATTTAGCGGTTAGAGATATTGCCGATTTGGTCACTTCCGTGAAATCATTATCCACATTATCTGATTTAGGCAGTGTTGCGCATTGGCAAGACGTTAGATTGCGCCGCAAAGGTGATCGTAATATCGTAATTTCAGCAACAAATGCCTTGTTGTATGGCTTTTCTAACAATCATTGTCTATTATCAAGTGCACGCACCAAAGGATTAACTGCGTTGCATCTGGCTAAACCACTAAAAACATGGCTGGCAAGAATGGCAATGGGTTATCGATAAACTATAATTATGACTACGGTAGTCGATATAATAATTACGACTAAAATCAAGGATGATATTGTATGTATGAAAGTCACTATGGGTTAGATGCCAAACCTTTCCAATTGACACCTGACCCAAAGTTTTTCTTCGCGAGCAAATGGCACAAACGCGCATTATCTTACTTGCAATATGGACTTTCACAAGGTGAGGGTTTCATTGTTATCACCGGTGATATAGGCACGGGCAAAACTACCCTCGCTAACAGTTTATTGGCCAATATTGAAACCGATATTGTTGCCGCACAGATTGTAACACCCAAGTTATCGCCAGATGAAATCGTTAAGATGGTTGCTGCTAAATTTGACATCGACATCCAAAATAAATCTAAGACTGAAATTTTAAAAGCCCTCGAAGATTATTTGTATTCTTTATCGAAGCAGGGTTTACGTGCACTTTTATTGGTAGATGAAGCACAAAATTTACCCTTGGAAACCATTGAAGAGTTGCGCATGCTGTCTAATTTTCAACAAGATGGTAAGCCGTTATTACAAAGTTTTTTATTGGGGCAAGAAGAGCTTCAGCCCATTTTACGTGCGCCCAATATGGAGCAATTTCGTCAACGTATTGTCGCTTCATGTCATTTATCTCCGTTAACTATGGAAGAATGCGGTGAATATATAGAGTACCGCATGCGCAATGCTGGTTGGGAAGGTGAGTCGTTGTTTAGTGATGGTGCCAAAACAGAAATATTTCAATTCACTAAAGGCATACCTCGAAAGATCAATACCTTTATGGACCGCGTTTTATTGTTTGGTTTTTTAGAAAACCTCAGTGGCATCACAAGTGAGCATATCGCTAAGGTTATGACTGAAGTTTCTAAAGAAATGTTTACGCCAGAAGAAATAGCGACACATGCTGAGACGACGCCACCAGTCTCAACGATAAATACGTCTTGTGGCACGGTGGTAAGTGAGAGCGCACAAGATACTCAAGATTCCAGTCTAGCACCATTGATTACGCAAGAAAATTTTCTTGATACCAAAATGCTAACGGACAAACCGTTAACCTCAGAAGAGCGTAAAGCGTTACTCGAGCAAGAAGTTGATTATTATAAGACAATGTTGAATGAATTAGTGGATGCACTAGATGATGCGATTACGCATAAGGTTAAGCTAACGCAATACATAGATAAGTTGTTAAAGAAAAAGTATAAAACGTATGTGAGATTAAAAGAAGACGAGTAATCGTCTTCTTTTACATTGGGGGGTTATTACTTGGCTGAAGTAATCTGATAACGAATCGAGACGGTTACACGCCTATCGGTAAAATCTTCATTGTTAATATTAGTAAAACCAGGTAAAAAACCCATTCTAGCGATATTACTTAATTTAAAAGATAAAACTAAATCTCGCCCAAATTCACGTTCAAATGAGATATCAGTGCGCTTAGTCGAGCCTTCACCTGTCTCGGTATCGAGTGTAAATGACTGCATGTCAGCACGCGAGTGTGAAAGGCTAAGTGCGCTATATACACCAATTTTATAGTCAACGCCCGCGGATACAGTTTGTGTATCCAACTGTGTATTAATATTAATATCACCTTCGTTCAGATCTTGGTTATCATAAGCATTTAGGTTAAAGGTTAATTTTCGTTTTTGATAGCTGACATTAAGATAATTTTGCTTTCGCACCACTATGTTATCGCCTAACGCAAAATTGGGTTGCTGAAAATTAATAAATGATTCACCTACACCCAGTTGATAATCCAGTGTATCAGGTAAAAAACAATCCCCTAAATTGACTGCGCCCACCGAACAAACCAAAGATGTTGTGGTATTACCATCAATAAACAGCTGTGCATTTGACGATACTGACTCATTGCGTCCTGCTTCAATGCGAACAGCTCGGTTATTAAAAGTTAAACTAGCATTGCTTGAGCGTCCATAATAGCGCTTTGATGCGTTGGCTGAAAAAATAGTACGCGGCGAAAACGCCCAATTTATAGTGCCACTAATAAACCCATCGTTGTCGCTCGCAGACGATGACGGTTTGTTGTAATAAATGGCTAACGAACGATTAAAGGAGGGCGAATAACTCACCCCCGCACCGACTGAACTAAAGTCGCGATCGTTGCTTTGAGTCAGTAATTCGTTACTCAAACTATTGGATTCATCTTGTGCTGTTAAGCTAAGTCCTAAATCACCAAAAATTTTAAACCCAGCATTGGCTTGGACAAATTCACTGGTAAAAGCGTCACCGCGAAATTGGTCGGTTTTATTTTTGGAATAATTAACAGACCAGTTATAATAGTTAACGTCGCTACCGCTATATAAATTAACCGATAATTGATTCGAGTCGCTTTCTCGAGAATTGCCGACAATATCCGAAATGGTATTAAAGGAGGAACGATTCAGCGAAGCTTGCCCACCAAAATATTCACCTTGAATAATGTTAGACACTAAGCCAAATCTGGTTCGCTCAACTTTATCAAGTTGATCTGCTTGCAATAAAAAATCATCAATCAAAAATTGATTAGGATTAAATGAATTGTAATTTTGCGAGTAATCCGCCGTGGCAATAAGCAAGCGCTCAATCAACGTCAATTGTGATTGCACTGAATACTGAGTAAAATTGCGCGTCAAGGACGGATTATCATTATTAAAACTAGCACGTTGCTGCACGTGTGATGCCGAAGCATTCACCTGAACTTTTTTGGCTGCGTATTGCAAGGCAACGGTAGGGACAATCTCTAAAGTGTTAACTTCGAAATCATCCGAGGTAGCTAAGTTATATTGTTGTTGCACCAGACTTGCATCAAGCACTGTATCAACCGTGACCTTCCCTGCGTCAACGTTTAATGGTGCCAGTCCTGTTAAAATGGCTAATGTGATGATCGACTTCTGCATCAGTAACGCTCCATGTTTTTAATCTTGTTCTGAACCGTAGTAATAGCCATAGTAGCCAGTGTCGTCAGAATTAGAATTTGTCGATTTGTTTACTACAAATCCGATTGCCATTTCTGGGTTCAAACGTGCAACCGCTTTTTGAATATCATTGAGTTTGCTTTTGCCTTCCTCTACTACCATAACGGCTTGTCCTGCAAACCCTGCTAACACCGCTGATTCGTTGATCCCAAGCATGGGCGGTGAATCAATAATAACTACGCGATCGGCATAACGTGACGAGAATTCTCTAATCGTCTCTTCCATTTTTTTACTAGCTAATAATTCGGTGGATAAATGATGCGATCTCCCTGCTGGAATAACTTTTAATTTATCAATATTGGTGTGGTACAAGACTTCAGAGATATCATCGACTTCACCAATCAAATATTCCATTAAGCCGGATTCTGCTTTGGCATTTAACGTCCGTAATACATTAGGCTTTAGAACATCTGCATCCACTAATAGGACTGTTTTATCTTGTTCGGCAGCAATCGACAGGGCTAAGTTAACAGCAGTAAAGGTTTTACCTTCTGAAGGCCTTGCACTCGTAACCATGATGATGTTTGCGCGTTCAATGGTGGAAGATAATAAACCAAACGCATTTTTGAGTAACTTGCGTTTTATTTCGCGATATTCTTCATTGATGCGTGAGCGTGTCGCATTGATGGATACGAACCCTTTCTTTTCCAAATCAACAACATTAATGGTAATTCTGCCATCATTGGCTTCTTTTTCTGGTGCAGGTGCAAGTTGTTCAGGGGGTAATTCTTTTGCAACAGCTTTTGCTGCCATTAATTGCTCAATGGAGGTCAACTCTGCAGTGTCTTCCTTGTCACTCTTTATCGTTGATGAGTCTGATTGTGCTTTCTTTTCTGCAGCGAGTTTAGCTTCTATTTGCCTTTGAAGGGCTTTTTCTATTGTGTTATCCATTATAAAATTCTCTGAATAATGTTGATATTAAGTGCTTCTGCGCCCATCAACAGCATATATAAGAATACTATTAGTCCCGATGAGGCTGAGAAAATAAATATTTTCAATCGGTTTTGTTTATTAATATTAGAGATATCTAAATGCGTGACCGAGCCTAAAATAGGATAACTAGTGAGTATGCTCAACTGATGTGCACGCACTAATACCGGTGATAATTGGCTAATCAAAAATGCAATCCCAACGCCTGCAGCAAATCCTAAAATCAATACCACGGTATAGAACAACAAGCGCTTTGGACCGCTTGGTTCTGTCGGTACTAACGGCGGTTCGATAATTCTAAACTGTAACTCCTCAGAGGACACGTCAGCACGTCTGGAAAGTTCCGCTGATTCACGGCGATTTAACAGTTCTTCGTATTTTTGCTGCATGATGCCGTAATCACGGTTTAAGGCTGAAGACTCTGCTTCGACTTGTGGTACCAAGTCAATTTTGCTGCGTAAGACTGAAATTTTGGATTCAAAATCTTTAGAACGAACAAGTAAAGAGGCGATGGTACTTTCTAAACGGGAAATTTCTAACCTAATTTCTTGGGTTAATAAATTCATTGCCGTGTTTTCGGTTGCATCTTGATTGAGTAACGCTGATATTTCTTTTTTACGAGCGTCTTTCAAGTTGCTCAAAAGGGCTTTAGTTTCAATCACATCAGGATGGATTTCAGTAAAGCGTAGCAATAATTCATCTAAACGTGATTCTAAAGTTTGGATCCGAGTATCAAACCGCGTTTGGATAGTGACATTGTCAGGATCATTCCCTTGCGGTTTGAGCTGGCTTTTTAGTGAATTGACTTGCTGTTGGGTCTCGCGGATCTGTAATTGTGTCATTTCTAAATCAGCAGTGTGCTGTTTTAGATTTTCATAAAATGATCCTTGCTGCGGTAAGATATCGGCATACTGGCGTTTAAAATCCGCTAAGCGTTGCTCGGATTCTAATAACCGCGTTTCATATTCAGCAATTTGTTCATCCAAAAAACGGTTTGCCGTGTCAGTGTCTCGGCGATTATTACCTAAGGAACCCTCAACAAATAAATCTAATGTTTCTTGTACCACTGTACGCGACATTTCTGCGTTTTTGTGGTTGTAAGAAATGGTATAAATGTTATCTCGGCCGGTGGATTTTAACTTGATGTCATCACTGAGCTCACTGATGAGCTTGGTATAATCTTCGTCAGTGGTCGTGGTTAAATCGAGATCAGATTGGCGTGCAATTTCTTCAACATTCGAGCGACTTAGTAATGTCTTCGCCATCATTTCGATTTCTTGCTGGGGATTAGTTTGGATAGTTAATCCACGCAATAGTGGTTTTAAAATTGAACGACTATCAACATAAACGACAGCTTGAGATTCATATACGTCCGGGAGTGCTGCGACGTATACAAAACCAATCGGACAAATAAGCCAAGTACATATAATGACAAAGCGTTTTTTGATCCATATCCCACGAACATAATCGAGTAATAAATTGATCGTTTGTTGCATATCTTGCATAGTTAAAATCCATTTTTTTGAGTTGAGTATTGTGTCACTTTAGAAAGTGGTTCAGTCCTAGAACCAAGCTTCAGGGATGATCACAATATCACCAGGCAACATATCAATGTTTTTGTCGATATCTCCGTCTTTAATGAGGGTTTCGATATTGAGTGCATAAGATTTTTGTTCACCACTGACCACACGGACCAAAACTGCATTATTGCCGTTAGCAAACTCAGTTAATCCACCTACCGCGATCATCAGGTCAAGTAACGTCATATTTTGTGTGTAACTAATAGCACTAGGGTTAGTGGCTTCACCAATTACGCGGACTTGTTCTGATAATGGTCCTGAAAAGTTGTTAACACTAACGGTTACGCGAGGGTTGTTGATATATTTAGATAACTCGCTTTCGATTTCTCTGGCGAGCATCGTAGGGGTTTTACCCGACACATCTAAATCTTCAACTAAGGATGTTGTTACTTTTCCATCTGGACGTACGATGAAGGAGCCTGATATTTCAGGATTTCGCCATACGAAGATAGATAAATTATCACCCGGCCCCACCAAATATTGGTAGTTGTTAACATTCGTGGTGAGTGAGGTACGAACTTGTGCCGTTGGCAAAGTTTGTGTTGCACAGCCGGACAAAAAAACAGTGATAAGTGCAGCTGCACCTACCCAAATACGTGAAATTTCCATGTGTTAATCCTTTATTCACTTTTTACAAATTTGGTCGATATAACTCTTATCGGTCAGTTATCCAATGACTATAGACAATAATCTAATTATTTCGCTACCGATTTGTTAAACAATAGCATAATATAAAAAAAACAAGATATAAATAGTTAACTAACTCAAGGAAGAGTAGATGGCAAACCACCAAAATTCTAAAAATAAACGTCTTAGTTCTCTGATAATAGCCGAGTCGTTACTAATCTCATATATTTTGTATGTTGCATTTTATGTTGTGCAGCTTGCTGATCCAGTCGCACCAAATTTTGTTGTTTCGTACTTCCCTTTTTTGTTGTTTTTCGCATTTTTAATTGTCATGAGCTCACTAGCTGTCGGGTTATATGAGCCTAAATTACGCGAAACCTTTCGTGGTCTTATCCGTCGTATATTTGTCGCCCATGGTTTAGCATTTTTTGCGATGGTCGTTTTCTCAAGTCTCTTTTTCCGTGATATTTTCATCCATTCCTATTACTTTGTCGCTAGCATTGGTTTAACCATTATCTCTATTTCTATCTTTCGCTATGTCGTTATTCGTTTGGGTGCGCTGGGCTTAGTAAAAACTCGCATCGTAGTATTGGGTGCAGGCGAACGGGCTTCTATAATTGAAAAGAAAATGCGCAGAGCATCGGATCGTCGCGGTTTTGATTTATTAGGTTTTATCCCTGTTCCTGGTGATAACGTCGAGCAAGGCATTCAAAACGAACCGATTCTGAATATCAATATAGATGATTCATTTAAATCGTTTATCTTAGAAAATGAAATTGATGAAGTGGTCATTGCTGCGGATCAGCGTAGAGGTACGTTACCGATCGAGGTCTTATTCGATTGTCGTTTACAAGGTACACAAATTACTGACTTATTAGATTTTATGGAACGTGAAACAGGGCAAATCGTCGTGAACTTAATGTATCCAAGTTGGCTTATCTTTTCGAAAGGGTTTGTGTCTCAAAATTATATAAGACAAATTGGAGATTTTGGTCTAAATTTATTTCTAGCAACGCTGGTTCTGTTATTTGTTTGGCCGTTTATGCTTCTGACTGCACTGGTGATTTATTTAGATGATGGGCGAAAAAACGGCGCATCGGTATTTTACAAACAAACCCGTGTTGGTAAAGATGGAGAGCCGTTTTCAATCTATAAATTTCGTAGTATGGGGATTGATGCTGAAAAAAATGGTGCGCAATGGGCGGATAAAAATGATGTACGGGTGACTCGAGTCGGCGGGTTTATTCGCAAATATCGTTTAGATGAGCTCCCGCAGTTATATAACATTTTTCGTGGCGATATGTCTTTTGTTGGGCCGCGTCCAGAACGACCTGAGTTTGTTGATAAATTGGTGCATGAAGTGCCATTTTATTCTCAACGACATAATGTTAAACCAGGATTGGCAGGTTGGGCGCAACTTAACTACCCTTATGGCGCCAGTGTCGAAGATGCAATGGAAAAACTGAAATATGATTTGTATTACGTTAAACATCAAAGCTTTTTGCTCGATATATTAGTTTTAGTAAGAACCGTAGAAGTCGTCTTATTCGGCAAAGGCCAGTAATTTAGGTTAAAACCGCCAGCGTACACGGATTTATTTGTCAACTCTCGATTGGAGAAACCTCAGTGCAATGGAATGCAATGACAGTAGACGTGGAAGATTACTTTCACGTTTCTGCGTTTGAAAACTCAATATCCCCTGATCAATGGGAGCAGATTTCACCTCGTGTGGGCCAAAATACCCATAAGTTGATTGATATTTTCAACGAAAAAAACATCAAAGCCACATTTTTCACTCTAGGTTGGGTTGCCAAGCATTGCCCTGATGTCATTAAGCGCATTGTTGATGATGGGCATGAATTGGCCAGTCATGGCAGTAATCACCGTCGTGCCACGATCATGACCCCTGAAGAGTTTCATGCAGATGTTGCTGAATCCAAAGACCGCCTTGAACAAATAGCCGGTGCGGCGATTCAAGGCTATCGCGCGCCAAGCTTTTCAATTAATACCACTAATGAGTGGGTATACGATATTCTGCACGATCTTAACTTTAAATATTCATCGAGTACGTATCCGATTATACATGATTTATATGGTGTACCAGAATGGCCGCGCTTTGCGTTTGAGCACCATTCAGGCTTGTTGGAGATCCCGATTCCAACGTTGTCCAAGAAAGGAAGAAATGTGGGTATTGGTGGGGGAGGCTATTTTAGATTATTTCCTTATTGGTTATCCAAACGCCGTATCGAAACGTATTTAGCCCAAGAGCAACAACCGTATAGCTTTTATTTTCATCCTTGGGAAATTGACCCTAACCAGCCTCGCGTTAAGGATGCACCATTTAAATCCAAATTTAGACATTATGTAAATTTATCACGGATGCAAAACAAACTTGAACACCTTATCGATGATTTTAATTGGACGAGTATGCAAGAGGCGTACAAACCATTTTTAGAGGGGCGTAAATGAAAACGATGACAGCCATTGCGAATGTTCAATATCCGAAGTTTTTATTAAGCCTTTCCGCACTCATTATTTGTTGGTTCTTTTTCAGTTACCAAGGATTAGAATCGGCATTTGACATTTGGTACATATCAGAAATATTTCAACACTGCTTTTTTGTGATCCCTGGCGCATTGTATTTAATTTATCTGCAACGCCAAGCGTTAGCGGGGTATGCTATTACTCCTAGTTATTGGGCTATGCCTTTTATTTTAGGGCAAATCGTTGTTTATGTTGTAGGGGTAGCGGGTGATGTTCAGTTATTAATGCACCTAGCATTGTTTAGTTTATTACCGACCTTAATATGGTTTGCTATTGGTAATAAAGCGGCATGGCATATTGTTTTCCCTCTCTTTTTTATGATGTTTTCAATACCAATAGGTGAAGAGTTAATTCCATTTTTACAAGAAGTGACCGCGGATCTATCGGTGTACTTTTTAGGGTTAACGGGCGTCCCTTTATTTCGTTCTGGGTTGTATATTGAGATCCCCGAAGGACGTTTTTTAGTTGCCGAAGCTTGCTCTGGTATTAGCTTTTTTATTGCTTCTATCGTGATCGGAAATTTGTACGCGTACATGAATTTACACTCTCCTGTACGCCGTATCTTGTTTGTGGGCTTAGCCATTTTATATCCGATATTAGCGAATGCGATTCGTGTCTATGGAATTATTTTAACGGGGCATCTTACTGATATGCAACATGCGGTAGGAGCCGATCATCTGATTTACGGTTGGTTCTTTTTTGCGATTGTCATTAT
>DBBN01000016.1 GCA_002292215.1 Glaciecola sp. UBA983
ATTTACGGCATGTCAGCATTTGGCTTGGCCAAACAACTGAATATTCCTCGCAATGAAGCGCAAACTTACATGAATACCTATTTTGAACGCTATCCGGGCGTGTTGCATTATATGGAAGCGACGCGAGAAGAAGCTAAAGCACTAGGCTATGTTAAAACCGTGTTTGGTCGTCGTTTATATTTACCTGAAATCAAATCAAGCAATGGCGCACGTCGTGCTGGTGCTGAACGAGCTGCTATAAACGCTCCGATGCAAGGGACGGCTGCTGATATTATAAAGTTATCGATGTTAGCTGTGGACACATGGTTACAAGCACAAGATCCCAGTGATATTTGCATGATAATGCAAGTGCATGATGAATTGGTTTTTGAAATAAAAGAACAGAAAGTCGAAGAGTTTTCACGCAAAATTGTTAATCTAATGGAAACAGCAGTATCACTGTCGGTACCATTGATTGTTGAATCTGACGCCGGAGATAACTGGGAACAGGCCCATTAATAAAGGCTCGAAAAGGGTTTCACACATTCACGTTGAGGTGAAAGCGTCCACATTAACAAAATAAATGTAGAATATTCTTGTAATTTTATTACATTTATCTTGATAATTTTCTATCTGTGCCTACAATAGTCTTTGTAGGGTACAGAGGTTTATATTAAAACCTTTGTTTCGGCTCCAGCATTCTTTGTTGGAGCTTTTTTTATGCTTTTTGAAAAATAATTTGAACTAATCTAATAAAGCACTCTCTATAATACTGTTAATGTGTGTTTTTCCCTTGTTTAAAATGCCCCAGCGTGTTCTGGGGCTTTTTTTTGCCTACTATTTATTTACAGGTTTCAAGCCGGTTCAACAAAGATTGTTATTCGTTCGGCGCTTGGTTTATCGTATCTAGGTCTATCGTTTCTTTACTTTCTGGCGCTTTAAGTTGTAGCCACTCATCAAGCTTATGTTCTAACTCATTTAAACCTATACGGGTTAATGATGAAAAAGCATGAATCGTTACGTCACCACAAAATGCCATCGCCGCTTCTCGAGCCATCAAAACTTGCGCTTTACGCTTGCCTGATTTGAGTTTATCCGCTTTGGTCAGTAAAGCTAATACCGGAATATCCGCATTCACCGCCCATTGAATGAGCTCTTGATCAAGATCTTTAAATGGATGACGTATATCCATCAACACGACCAGCCCAGCAATACATTTGCGCTTTTGCAAATATTCACCGAGGGCTTTTTGCCATTTTAACTTCATCGCTAAAGGTACTTTGGCATAACCATATCCCGGCAAATCCACTAATCGGCGCTTTTCATCTAATTCAAAGACATTGATTAACTGAGTACGACCAGGCGTTTTACTCGTTCGCGCTAAACCTTTTTGGCGTGTCAATGTATTCAATGCGCTGGACTTTCCGGCATTGGAGCGACCCGCAAATGCGACTTCGACGCCACTACTTTGGTCTAAATGCTGAATATCAGGTGCACTAGTGAGGAATTTTGCTTTAGTATAATAGGTCATTGAAGTGTATTTCTTATTAAGTAATCTAGGATATGTTTCGATATAGAATTGTATATTTTACATGTTTTTTTCAATACATTTGCAGCGAATGGTTTTTAATCTGTCTGTAAATGTGTAATATACGCATCATAGCACATATGTGCATAAAGATTATTAACGTTTTTTAAGAGTACTCGTATGAAAAAACTAAGTTTGTTGTTCTGCCTATCATTGACTATTAGCGGTTTTACCATGGCACAGGGTGATGCAGAAGCAGGTAAAGCGAAATCAGCAACATGTGCCGCGTGTCACGGTTCAGATGGTAACAGTATGATCCCTATGAATCCAAAGCTTGCTGGTCAGCATCAAAAGTACCTTGTTAAGCAGTTACATGAATTTAAAGCCGCTGCAATGAGTAGTGGTAAAGAAGGACGTAACAATGCCGTCATGAACGGTATGGCAGTAGGTCTATCTGATCAAGACATGTTAGATATTTCTGCATACTTTTCAAGCCAAACCGCCAAGCCAGGTGCTACTCCTGAAGAATACGTAGCGCCAGGTGCTGCATTATATCGTGGTGGCGATGCCGAACGTAAGATCACAGCATGCATAGCATGTCACGGTCCTCGTGGTAACGGTATGGGTCAAGCTGGCTTCCCTGATATTTCAGGTCAACATGTAGATTACACGGTAAGTCAGCTTAAAATGTTTCGTTCTGGCGACCGTCATAATGACTTAAATGGCATGATGCGGGACATCGCAGCGAAGTTAACTGACGAAGATATTACGATTTTAGCGAACTATATTGCTGGGCTGCACTAAAGCATTTACAACTAAAGTACTATTTGTTTGTCTTTTTTATGTAAATGAGTTGTAAATGGAAATAATTACTGTATTCTGTCAGCAATTGACGGAACGTACAATAAAGAGTCAGGAAGACCTTAAACAATTAATAAACTCTGTCAAAAATAATAATAAGTAGAGTCGTTGGAATACATCCTGCTAAAGCCGCGTAAGACGGATAAGCAATATGGGAGAAGTGTAAACCAGCCTAATAAGGTGATAATTCCGATTATCACCTTTTTTCTTTTCTACCCCTTACTAAATTTCTATAATCTGTTGTATAATCTTTCATTGAATTGCTAAATATTACAGAGTCAATCATGCCACGCGTCAAAAAATCCAGAAAAGCCGGTCCAATAGGCATTGCCAACAGTTCCGATAAATACGGTAGTCATAAAACAAAATCAAAAACACCTTCTACCGTGAAAAAAGATAACGGGCGACCATCAGGTTCAAGAAACTCAGCCCCTAATACAGATAAAAAAGTCATTAACGGTCCGAAAAAAGATCCGCGTATTGGCAGTACCAAAAAGATTGAATTGACACAGAGTAAGCAAAAATTAGTTGAACCTAAAATTAAACGTTATGCGACACCAGCACAAGAGCTTGCTGCATTAGAAGTCGATGAGCGTTTAACCATGTTAATCGATAAATATGATGACGACCAACACTTGAGTAAAGAAGAAAAGCAGTACATGGAAGAAAAAATGGCACGTCACCAAGTGTTATGTGATCTTTTAGGTATTAAAGACGAAGAAGACGAAAGCGAAGTTGTCGGTCAAACCAAACATAAAGAAATTATCGCTGACGATGATCCACTCAAGACATTTGAGTCTATTAATATTAACGATTTTAAATAATAGAGTGTGGGTTGAGTAGTATGTTTATTGCTTTGGTAGTGTTAGGTATTGTGATAGTGGCTGGTTTAGCGTTTTATGCCGGAAAATTATTATCACAACTCAATGAGCAAAAAGTAAAATTTGCCCAAGCCAAAGCGAAACAAGCAGAAGTAAGAGTGCAACGTATCGACAACATCATGATGTCTGTTCATACGATTGCCCTAGCCGTTGAGCAACAGCAGTGCGATTTATCCGAAGGGGTTATCCGCTTAACGAACTTGTTAAATGCTCTACCAATAAACCCTGCCCCACACTTTTCTGATATTTACCCAAACATTTATCAACTGCATGCACAAATTTCAGATTTTGCGACGCATGAAGCTCGTTCTGCGTTAACCAAAAAAGCCCGTCGTGAACAGGATCTTGCTCGAGAAGCCATCGAGGCTAACTTTGAAAGCTCGATCATTGCTGAAGTTACCCTATTACGTAACTATTACCCTACTATTTAGACTTTTTTCCTAAGTAAAATATACATTTACACTACATTCGTTGCACAAGTCACGTTATACTAGTTGGCATAATTATCCCAAGCACAACGAAGTAAATATAGTATGTTAAATTACGATGTAAAAACATTTCAAGGAATGATCCAGGCGCTACAAGATTATTGGGCTCGCCAAGGATGTGTCATTATTCAACCATTAGATATGGAAGTCGGTGCTGGTACATTTCACCCGATGACATTTTTGCGTTCACTTGGACCGGAGCCTATTTCAAGTGCTTATGTTCAGCCTTGCCGTCGACCGACGGATGGTCGTTACGGTGACAACCCTAATCGCTTACAACATTACTATCAATTTCAAGTTATGCTCAAGCCCTCCCCTAAAGATATACAAGACTTGTATCTTGGTTCATTAAAAGAACTCGGGTTTGACCCGCTTGTACATGATATACGTTTTGTTGAAGATAACTGGGAATCCCCAACTCTAGGCGCTTGGGGCTTAGGATGGGAAGTGTGGTTAAATGGTATGGAAGTCACCCAGTTCACCTATTTTCAGCAAGTCGGTGGGATTGAATGCAAACCTGTCACGGGTGAAATCACTTATGGCTTAGAACGCCTAGCAATGTACGTACAAGGCGTTGATAGTATTTATGACTTAGTTTGGACGCATGGCCCGCATGGTCCTGTAACATATGGCGATGTATTCCATCAAAACGAAGTTGAGCAAAGCGCGTATAACTTTGAGCACGCCGATGTCGATGCGTTATTTGCTGCATTTGATCAATCTGAAAAAGATGCGCTTAATCTGATAGAGCATAATCTTCCATTACCCGCTTATGAGCAAGTGATGAAAGCATCACATTCATTTAATTTACTTGATGCCCGACATGCTATCAGTGTAACTGAGCGTCAACGTTATATATTACGTGTTCGAACGTTAGCAAAAGCAGTTGCCGAAAGTTATTTTTCAGCACGTGAAGCGCTCGGCTTTCCGATGTGTAACAAGGAGGCAAAATAATGCGTACCGATACATTATTAATAGAATTGGGAACTGAAGAGTTACCTCCAAAATCACTTAAATCACTAGCCACCGCATTTGCTGCTAATATGCAAAAAGAAATCGATGACGCTCAGCTGTCTTATAGCGCCGTCAATTGGTTTGCCAGCCCACGTCGTTTAGCCATACAAATTAGTGACTTAGCGTATCAACAAGCAGATACTGTTGTTGAAAAACGCGGTCCAGCAGTCAGCGCAGCTTTTGCTGAAGATGGACAGCCCACGAAAGCAGCTATGGGTTGGGCTCGTGGCAATGGTATTGATGTTGCCGATGCTCAGCGTTTAGTGACTGATAAAGGTGAATGGTTATTACATAAAGCTCAAGTCACGGGTCAAGCATTAGATGCCTTGATTGAAGGTATTGTTACCCGTTCTGTCGCAAAGCTCCCCATCCCTAAACCGATGCGTTGGGGAAGCAGTGATACCCAATTTATCCGTCCTGTACACACGTTTACCGCAATGTACGGTGCTGATGTATTGCCAGCGACAGTTTTAGATATGCCATCCAATAATATATTACAAGGTCACCGTTTTCATGGTCCTCGTACGTTTACCTTAACACATGCGGATAATTATGAAGCAGCATGTCGTGAACATTTTGTCGTCGCCAATTATGCAGTACGCCAAGCTGATATTGCTCAAGGTCTGAATGATCAAGCCAAAGCCCTAGGGTTAACCGCTGATTATAATGAAGCGTTATTAGAAGAAATAGCCTCATTAGTCGAATATCCTGTGGTATTACAAGCGAGTTTTGAAGAGCGTTTTTTAGCTGTACCGAAAGAAGCACTAATATATACAATGAAAGATGACCAAAAATATGTACCACTGTTAGACAGTGACGGTAATTTATCTTCGACTTTCCTTTTTGTTAGTAACATTCAATCATCTGCGCCTGAGTATGTGATAGAAGGAAACCAAAAAGTGATTCGTCCTCGTCTAGCTGATGCTGAGTTTTTCTTTAATACCGATAAGAAACATTCATTGGCATCTCGTTTAGATTCTCTTAATAGTATTTTATTCCAAAAGCAGCTGGGTACATTGGCTGAAAAAGCCACACGTATTGAGCAAGTCGCCGGCTTTATTGCTCAGACAATTGGTGCGAATGCCGACCATGCCGCGCGTGCCGGTTTACTTGCTAAAACAGACTTAATGACTGAAATGGTTATGGAGTTTCCTGACGTACAAGGTGTAATGGGTAAATACTATGCGTTGAATGATGGCGAAGATACCAGTGTTGCACAGGCCATTGCTGAGCAATATATGCCTCGTCATTCCGGTGATGCATTACCTTCTACTGATGTCAGTGCCGCTGTTGCCTTAGCAGATAAATTAGACACACTCGCCGGTATTTTTGGTATTGGCATGTTACCTAAAGGTGACAAAGACCCATTTGCCCTTCGCCGTGCTGCTATCGGTGTGTTACGTATAATTACTGAGCGTAGCTATAATTTAGATGTACGCGAGTTATTAGCATTTGCAGTTTCCACCTATGGCGACAAGTTGACTAATATCGACACATTAGATAATGCGGTTGAATTTGTTCTAGGTCGTTTCCGTGCGATGTATCAAGACCAAGGGATCGATACGGATGTGATCCAAGCCGTCAGTGCACGAAATGTTTCAAAACCAACAGATTTTGCTGCTCGTGTGCATGCCGTAGCCGCGTTTAAAGCTCTACCGCAAGCCCAAGCACTAGCTGCGGCTAATAAACGTGTTGCTAACATTCTAGCGAAGAATGAAGTAACTGACAATTCAAGCGTGGATGAATCATTACTGAATGAACCACAAGAACGTGATTTATATCAGCAAATTACCCAACAACAAGCTACAGTTAATGTGGCGTTAGTTACCAATGACTACACGTCAATTTTAACTTCATTAGCGCAGTTGCAAGATTCGGTTGATGCATTTTTCGATAACATTATGGTCATGAGTGATGATGCATCATTACGTCAAAACCGCTTAGCGTTATTGTTACAACTTCGTGCATTGTTCTTATCTACTGCAGATATTTCTGTTTTAGCGAACAAATAAAGGATCCATGCTGTAATATGCTTTCTCAAAAATTTCGACTGGTAATGCTTGCAGCTGTGATCACTCTCAGCGGTTGCGCATCTAATGTAAACATCCGTGAATATTTTCCGGTTGTTTCGACCACTGCATCTATTAATTACGAAGCCTTATATTTACGCGGTATTTTTAATTGGTGGGAAGCCGAACCCGCCTATAAAGTCATCTCTGGGGCTGATGGATATTATGTTGACGTTAAATTAATTGCCGACGGACAGCCTTATGATTTTCGTTTCGCTGATAGTAATTATACCAGTGAACTTAATTGTGGTGCGGACACACCTGACACACCTATAGCCCAAGGTCAAAAACATGATTTAGTCTGTGTTTCAGGATCACACAATCTTCAGTTTATCCCTTCAGAAACAGGCACTTATCGTTTTAAACTGCTGACCAATGGGAATCCTACACTATTAATTACACGAGTAGATTTTTAATCCGCTATTAATTATTTGTTTTGCTTAATCATATAATAATCTCATAAAAAAAGCCTTCTACTGAGTCATATACCAGTAAAAGGCTTTTTGTATCTTACTTATGATACTTTGCTCGTTGTGGGTTACACGTCTAAGTTTTCAACATTTAGCGCATTTGCCTCAATAAAGTGGCGGCGAGGTTCAACATGATCACCCATTAATGTGGTAAACAATTGATCCGCACTTATCGCATCTTCAATCTTAACTTGCAACATACGACGTGAATCAGGATCCATTGTCGTTTCCCATAACTGACTCGGGTTCATTTCACCTAACCCTTTATAACGTTGGATATATTGACCACGTTTAGCTTCATGCATCAACCACTCTAACGCTTCTTTAAATGATTCTATAGCTTGTGTACGTTCACCACGTTGGATATACGCACCATCACTCATCATGCCATTTATTGCATCGTTAAGGGCTGCAATCTTTTTGTATTCGCTCGACTCTACAAAATCATAATCGATATTGTAGTTGTAATCGATACCGTGCATACGCATAGTCAACTTAGTATAGAAACGATTAAACTCTTCGTCTTTTAGTACTTCCCCTAAATACGTTGCACCATCAGATTCATCACTGGTCATCTGATTTACAAAGGAAGTAGTAAAAGCTTGCAGCTTCGCTTCATCGCTAAAGTCACTGGTACTTAATGTTTCAGAGTAAACTAACTGATTAAGTATATCTACTGGCATTAAACGATGCATGCGAGCGATCATTTTATCTGCTGCTTGATACTGTAATACCAATGTTTCTAGTGCTACACCAGTAATTGCTGGTGCGCCTTCTGCAGTAAATAATGATGAGTTATCTACAGCAATCGATGTTAAATATGCATTAAGTGCTTCATCATCTTTTAAGTATTGCTCTTGTTTACCTTTCTTAATTTTATACAACGGTGGCTGTGCAATATAGATATAGCCACGTTCAATAATTTCAGGCATTTGACGGAAGAAGAATGTTAGCAACAATGTACGAATGTGAGATCCATCGACATCAGCATCGGTCATAATTATAATTTTACCATAACGTAAATCTTTAAGGTCTATTTCCTC
>DBBN01000042.1:0-96410 GCA_002292215.1 Glaciecola sp. UBA983
TTGCTAAAGAAGCCGGAGTTCTCAGTACAACTTCAACCAAGTTTAAGCCTGCTTCTAGCATAGTTGTTGCAACTTTAACGCCATCTTCAACTGTATCAGCTTGGATGATCGGTAATAACGTTTGTGTGTTCATTAATTCTGAAAAAGTAGGCATGTGACCCCTTATAAGCAGTATGTTTGTGTGTGTGTGATTATGTCTGACGTAGGGTGTATACCGATTTCTATACCGATTTTGGAATTATTGCGCCCGGATACTGGATCACCGTCCCGGCCATTGTTGCACCGCTGCTTACAGCAGCTTCAATTGTGCCACCGGTCATGCGAGAACCTAAGTAAGCACCATTAAACGAATCCCCTGCTGAAGTGGTATCAACCACATTATCAACCGGAGTAATAGTAATAAATGTGCGAGTGCTACCTTCGATAACTACCACACCATTTGGCCCATCTTTAATAACTTGTTCATTAATGTTATAAGGTGCCAAAAATGCTTCAACTGCATCAAAATCTGATAAACCATAGAGCATGTCAAAGTCTTCAACACCGGGTAATGCGATATCACAAAGTGAAAAAGCGATGTTGTATTGTGCTTTAGTATCTTCGACACTCTGCCACAATTTCGGGCGATAATTAGGATCAAATGCAATCTTAACCCCACTTTCTTTAAGCTCACGTACCACTTGCCAAAAACGTTCTCTATGCTCTGGCTGAATAATTGCAATACTGATCCCTGAGAAAAAGAAAATATCGGCTTGTTTTAATTGCGCAACATATGCATCGTCATAATTTTCGATCTGCCATCTTGCGGCAGCACTTTCGCGCCAATATAAAAATGAACGTTCACCCGAAGCATCTGTATTTACCCAATATAAACCGGGCATACGCTCTGGATCTTGTAATACTAGAGAACTATCGATCTCTTCATTATTAAATGCCGATAACATTTGCTCACTGAGTAAATCTGTTCCGACTTGGGAAGCAAGTTGTACATTGATGGTAGGGCATGTGCGCTTTAGGTAAACACCGGCATTATAAACATCACCAGCAAATGATTGAGCGATTACCCCGTTTGCATCACGACGTAATTCAACCATGCACTCGCCCATCAAAATAATATTTTTCATCTTCACAACTTACTGTTAATTAATTTAATTAAAGAACCACCTAAGTAATGACAAGATACAATAGCCTGTCACTACTCAGGGGATTTATCGATTTTACTTAAGTGATTTAAGCGGCTCTACTTTAGGAATTAATATCCATACCGCTGCCATAGCAATAACTGAGAGTGATGCGCCAATAACAAATGCCGGTGTATAGTTGCCATCCGCCGTTAAAATTGGGACAAGTGCAGTTAAACCTACAGCACCTAGTTTTGCAGCCATACCAGCAAATCCTGCAAGGGTACCGACAGATTTCTTACCTAACAAATCACTAGGCAGCGTTTGTACATTACCAATTGCAGTTTGGAAGCCAAACAAAATGATAGCCATGATGATTACTGCTGTTACTGGTGAACCCGGGCTTGCCATTGCTAGCAAAGAAGGCAACATAATCAAACAACCGAGGGTAATAACAAACTTACGCGTTTTGTTGGTAGTCCAACCTGCTTTGATTCGGTTTTGCGCTAACAAGCCGCCAAACCAAGCACCGAACATGGCACCAACATAAGGAACCCAACCGTAGATACCAATCGATTTAACATCCATTTGATACACTTCGTTTAGATAAATTGGGATCCAGAACACAAACAACCACCAAATAGGATCAATCGCAGCCGATGCAATGATAACGCCCCAACTTTGTTTACGAGATAATAATTCAGCAGTGTCTGGGTTATATTCTTCAATTTCTACGCCATTTTCTTCTGCACGGCGTTGTCCTGATAAAATATATTCTTTTTCTTCATCAGAGATCCAAGAATGTGAACCCGGTGGTGCTTTAACTAATATCACCCAAGGGATCAGCCACAACAAGCCCGTTAAGCCGATTACGACAAAAACCATTTTCCAGCTAAAGAAAACCGTTAAATAAGCAATTAATGGAATAGCGATGATACCGCCGATCGCCGCACCTGAATTAAATATCCCTTGTGCTAATGCACGTTCTTTGGTGGGAAACCATTCAGCATTAGCTTTGGTTGCACCCGGCCAGTTACCAGCTTCGGCCAAGCCTAAGACTGCGCGAAATATACTGAATGTTAACAAGCCTTGCGCAAAAGCATGTGCGACGGTGGCCAGAGACCACACAGCGATTGATAAAACGAAACCTAGACGAGTACCAATCCAGTCAAAAATCTTACCAAACAGTGCTTGACCAAAAGCATATGAAAATACAAACACTATCGAAATCGTTGCATATATCTGTTTACGTTCCAGTGCTGATTCATCAGGAAATAACTCTTCAACGATGTCAGGCCACAGAACACTCAATGCTGAGCGGTCGATATAATTAATTACTGTGGCTAAAGCGATTAACGCGATAACCCACCAACGTAAATTTTTAACTGTCATGAATGTACCTTTATTATTTTTAAAAAACTGTCAATGCAAATATATTTAATCGTCTATTACTGCGCGCTAAACGTGTTATCACTCACTACAGCCGTAAGCGGACCTTTGGTAAATAACTCTTGGACAACCGGCTCAGGGGAGTCCATAAACTGATTGTACTGAATACGTGTTTGTGGCTCACCGACGGTATGCTCAATAGCAATCGCAGGCACGTTAGTGAATGTATTATTTAAAATATTGGTCACTTGAACCCCATGTAACGTCATTAATGCTTTAGACTTGTTACGCTTGCCTAGACCTACATTTTTAATTGTATTAGCGGTGACTGTAACATGAGGGCCAAAAGTACTTTCGTCCGTTCCTCCGCGATATACGTTCATCAATGTTCCTTCAATATCTTGGAAAACATTACGATCAAGCGTGACATACTCAGCGTTATAAATCCCTAAGTCATCTTGCTCTTTGTTTAAACGCAGCACATCCCCCGTAATATTACTAAATTGACTGTTAGTGATCGTAATGGCGTCGGCTAAGGCACGATAACCTGAATCAATCACATGGAATGAA
Source organism: Glaciecola sp. UBA983 (assembly GCA_002292215.1). Lineage (GTDB taxonomy): Bacteria > Pseudomonadota > Gammaproteobacteria > Enterobacterales > Alteromonadaceae > Opacimonas. The sequence goes on from DBBN01000042.1 coordinate 3,081, forward strand.
TGATTGATGTCTAAGTCTTTGACAACCACATTGTCCATAACTAAACGATAGTTATTAATTGTAGGTAAACGCGTATTACGAATTAATGAATTACCCGCTGAATCCGGAGCATCAGCTCCCGTAATGACTATATTTTCAAGTGCTAAACTGCCGCCATCTTCAATGACAAATAAAGACTTACGTTCAAAAGAAATCGACACACCAGCTTTACCAGTAAACGTAATAACTTTATCAACAGGAAGAGTACGAGATGCGACATAATGGCCTTTGCCTAACTCAATCACATCACCCGATTGGGCTTGTTGTAGTGTCTTGTACAACACGTTAGTGCTTGGAGTGATTTTGTGAACAGTACCACTGCCAAACTCAACAGATAGCTCAGGTTTATTATACCAACTAGGACCTGTGTCTGTTTTCGCTGTCGGCTGAAGAGCTTTATCCACACCAGTCTTAGCGAACTCAGGATTGGTCGGATATAACAATCCGTTTTTAGCTCGTGCTAACTCAACATTGTCAACAGCAAAGCCTTTATCAATCGTTAATTCAGAAGCGTTATGAACAATGTTTCCCGCAAACTCTATTCCTGAAACATCATCAAATAATGAGATCCCGTCTTTGTTCTCTTGATGCACAATTAAGTTATTAGTAAATCGCGAGTTAATTGGCGCTGCAGAACGTTCAGCGTCACTACCCGCAGCAAAATGGATATGATCTAAGTTGATTAAACTGTTTTGCGTAATGTTGGCATTATCAACCTGGTGGTAACGGTTGATTTTTGAATTTGGTACACCATTCATTACCGTCAAACCACTACCAAAACGGTATCCAGTGACACCTTCTAGATAATTATTGCGGATAGTCTGATCACCATTGATAACACGGATACCACCAGTGTGGTCTTTACCGTTACCAAAAAAGATATTGTTTTGCACTATATTGCCATTACCATGACGCAAGGTTAACGTGCCTCGTGATTCAAAGAACACGTTGTTTTGTATCGTATTACTACCTGACTTATTAGAAATGATTTCTACTTCACCATTACAACGATCAAAATAGTTACTTTCAATCATGGTGTATGAATTAGATAAGGAATAATGACTGGTACCGATACGCAACGTTTCGCCACCGTTAGAACCTAATATTGGACGTTGGCCAAAGTAGTTATGGTCAATGCGGTGATGGTTTTCTTGACTCTCAACCGTATTAAGTTTGACTGCCATCGTAACGCCTGAAGTGCTTTTACCGACTAAGGCATTGTGATCAAAACGATTGTAACGACCATAGAGCGCAACCCAATTACCAGCACTGAATTTTTCTGGATTGTTAAAGCTCTCAACTACCGTTTGTGTCACGCGTGAGTGGCTAGCTAACTGCGTTTTAGATTGGCGAAATTCAATTACAGCATTAGAAGGTGAATGACCGTCTTTAAAAAACAAACCTGAGACCAGTAAATACTCCCCCGCCAGGCGCAAATTAGATTCACCCGTTAAAATAACCTTACCTGCAGTTTCGGCTTGCAGTGTAATCGGAGAATCTTCAGTGCCTTGACCAGAAAAAGCGATTTGAAAGTCAGTCCAAGTACCATCGGCTAAGGTAACAATATCACCAGCTTTAAGAGAATCTGCAATATCTTGGTAAGCTTGTGGATCTGCAACCAAGTATTCTTTAGCATTGACTAACATGCTATTTAGTCCCATACAGGTGAACACCGACATATAGACTAACCACTTTTTCTGCATCATATTGACTCATCCTCAAACTTGTTTTCAACATGCACGCACTAACGTACACGGACAATTACTTATCACGCTAGTTAAACAATCTACAGCGTCAATGTCAAACAATTTGTCTACCTTTTTTGGTGGCTTATTATTACCAATACACAATAAAGGTTGACCAATACAAGGAGTTGATTAATAATGAAATCACTATAAAATAGCCTAATTAAATTAATTAAGTTTGCATTCAATAAGAGGTATTTATGGCCCATCGTCGATTATTTTGGAACATAGTAGATAAAATAGAATCGAGAATCGCCGCTGGTGAATATGTCCCAGGCAGCCGTTTACCTCCAGAAAGAGTGTTAGCAGAACAATTTGATGTTAGCCGCCCGACTATCCGTGAAGCGATTATTGCATTAGAAGTACGTGGTAAGGTCGAGGTCAAGACCAGTTCAGGTGTGTATTTACTCGAGCAACCTCCAGAATCGGCTAATGAATCACAAGTCAGCGCGTTTGAATTAACTCAGGCCCGTGCCTTAATTGAAGGTGAAGCCGCTGCATTATCTGCTTCTAATATCTCGGATGATGAACTCGATGCATTAGAACAAACGGTTATAGCAATGGCTAATGGTGATGATCCAGAAAAAGCCGATAAAGAGTTCCACCGTATTATTTCAACCTCAACCCGCAATCGTGCAGTATTACTTGCAGTGGAAAACTTTTGGGGTTTACGTGAACGTTGTACCAATATTAAAGAAGCCTACGCCAATGTCTGTAGCACTAGCGAACAACAACGCATGGAAGAACATCGTAATATCTTCAATGCCTTAAAAGCGCGAAACCCAGAAGCTGCTCGAAGTGCAATGCATGCGCATTTCAATAGATTAATCAATGCGTTGTTTGATGCTAGCGAAGCAAAAGCATTAGAAGAGATAAAGCTGAAGAATAGCCAAACTCGAGGTTTATATTCTTTGAATCATTTACTTGACCATTAATTGGGAAGCATCTCCGACATAAAAGATGATTCTTTAGAAGCTTGGACGGCAACTGCTTGTTGCCCAAAACGTTCAATTTCTGCGACAGCTGATATAAATAAATGGTTAACCAATATCAGACTGGTTATTTATTCGCCTTTGTGACTCATGTACTCGTCGAACGATCCTTGGAAGTAATGTAGCTTCTGATCAGCAATTTCGATAATACTGTCAGCTAACGATGACACAAATTCTCTATCGTGACTAACAAAAATCAACGTACCATCAAACGCCGCTAATGCTTTGTTCAATGATTCAATGGCTTCCATATCCATGTGGTTTGTGGGTTCATCCATGATCAAGACGTTGATCTCTTGCATCATCAACTTACCAAACATTAAGCGGTTCTTTTCTCCACCTGAGCACACACCGACTTTTTTATTTACTTCATCGGCAGTAAATAATAAGCGACCAAGGATACTACGAACAAATAAATCATCTTGTCCATTAGTACGCCACATTGAAAGCCAATCAAAAATCGTCATATCGACATTAAAATCAGCCGAGGTATCTTGTGGACAATACCCGATAGTGGCATTTTCAGACCATTTTATCCGTCCTGAATTCGCTTTAAGCTCATCAACCAGACAACGTAAGAACGTAGTTTTACCGGCACCGTTTTCACCGATAACCGCTAATTTTGTACCGGCTTCTAGCAACATTTCACCACCTTTAAACAAGACACCGTCATCAAAACCATGTTCGACGTTGGATAATTCAAGGGCTAAGCGGTGTAGCTTTTTGTGTTGTTTATATTGGATAAACGGAAAACGTCTAGATGATGCAATCACCTCATCCAATTCAATTTTTTCCATGCGCTTGGCACGTGAGGTTGCTTGCTTCGCCTTAGAGGCGTTGGCAGAAAAACGGGCAACGAACGCTTTTAGTTCACCAATTTCTGCTGATTTTTTAGCATTTTCACTTAATAACTGTTCTTGGATCAAAGATGCTGCAGCCATGTATTCTTCATAGTTACCAGGGTAAATACGTAGCTCACCGTAGTCAATATCCGCCATATGCGTACAAACTTTATTTAAGAAATGACGGTCATGCGAAATAATAATCATCGTACATTTACGTTGATTCAATACATCAGCCAACCAATTAATGGTATAGATATCCAAGTTGTTGGTTGGTTCATCTAGTAACAAAATATCAGGATTAGCAAACAACGCTTGGACTAGCAATACGCGTAATTTAACGCCTGGCGGCAACTGTGACATTAAGCCCCAGTGACTTGATTCATCAATACCGGCTTCAATCAATAATTCACCGGCGCGACTTTCGGCTGTATAGCCATCAAGTTCAGCAAACTCAGTTTCTAAGTCCGCGACCTTCATGCCGTCTTCTTCGGTCATTTCAGGTAAAGAGTAAATTCGGTCACGCTCTTGTTTGATTGCCCATAACGGCGCATCACCCATGATAACCGCATCTAAAACTGAAAACTCTTCAAATGCGTATTGGTTTTGGCTTAACACGCCAAGACGCTCACCTTGATCTATGGACACATTACCGGCAGAAGGAGCTAATTCGCCGGTTAGGATCTTCATAAAAGTTGATTTACCACATCCATTGGCACCAATTAAACCGTAACGATTTCCATTACCGAATTTTGCTGATATATTTTCAAATAATGGCTTTGCGCCAAATTGCATTGTGATGTTAGCTGTTGTAATCAAACTTTTGACCCCTAAATTTCAAGGCGCGTATTATACCTGATGTAAATCATGATTGCCCATCTTTAGCAATAACCATTTGTATAGTACTGATTTGTTACTCCATTCTTATATCTGTTGTGCTAACATCAATGGCACAAAACATTACCAAAGAGATACATCCTTGAGTCATCCAAACGAATCCTCTACCCATATTATCCGTTGGCTTGGGCAGTTTTTACGTCCTTATATGTCTAAAGTATTCATTGCTATGTTGGCATTATTGGTGAGCGCCGCAAGTTGGTTGATTTTGGGTCAAGGTATTAAAATTGTCATTGACCAAGGCTTTGCTGCCAATGATATGTCAATGCTCAATCAAGCGTTGACTGCAGTACTCGTAATTGCTGCAGTTGGTTGTATCTCAACGTATTTCAGATTTTATTACATGTTGTGGTTAGGTGAGCGTGTTAGTGCTGATATTCGCAAAACCTTGTATGCACACATGCTTAAACTTGGCGTTGATTTTTATGCTGAAAATCGCACGGGTGAGGTTATTTCGCGTTTTACCAGTGATACCACTGTGCTACAAAGTGTTATTGGGATGGGGTTGTCCATGGCGATACGTTCTGTAGTGACGTTCACTGGCGCGTTAATTCTCATGTTGTTTACCTCAGTACAGTTAACTTTAATGGTATTAGTAGCTGTACCACTGGTGTTATTACCCATCAAAATACTTGGCAAAAAAGTGCGTGTGTATGCCCAATCCTCCCAGGATAAAGTCGCAGACATGAGCGCGCATATCGACCAATCTGTACATGAAATCCATACCGTACAATCATATAATAGAGAAGAAACAGACCGTGACCATCTTTTTGCTAAGGTCGAAGAAGTCATGCAAGCAGCGCAATCGAGAATTCACTATCGCGCGTTGTTGGTCATTTCGATCATGGCGATGAGTATCGGCGCTATTGTATTTGTTGCTTGGATAGGTGCCAACGATGTTATTCGAGGTAACTTGTCTGTCGGAAGTTTTACCGCGTTTATTTTTTATGCCGTTATGGCGGGCGGCGCAACGGCCACAATTAGTGAAGTGATTGGTGAAATCCAAAAAGCGATCGGTGCATCGGCACGCATTAGACAGTTGTTAGATACGGCTTCAACACAAACAAAACCCACACCATCATCGTTATTAAACACCGCCGAAATCCTAACGATGGACGCATTCCCCGTTGAGTTTAACGATGTCACATTCACCTACCCTTCAGCCATTGATGAGCCTAATAGCCATCCAGTGCTAAGCCACATCAACTTAAAGATAGCAACAGGTCAAAACGTTGCCCTCGTCGGCCCAAGTGGTGCAGGTAAATCGACCATGTTTCAACTCTTGTTAGATTTTTATCAACCCCAACACGGACATATTAAACTATGGGAAGCCCCCATGGATTCATTATCAAGTAATGACATTCGTGAACAGTTTGCTTTGGTACCTCAAGATGCCGTGATTTTTGCATCTAGTGTGATGGATAACATCGCGTTTGGCCGAACTGATGCGACTATTGCAGAAGTCATTGAAGCGGCGCAACAAGCCCAAGCACATGAGTTTATTAGTCAATTACCCAAAGGGTATGACACGCAATTAGGTGAACGCGGGATCAAGTTATCCGGTGGTCAAAAACAACGAATAGCCATTGCTCGTGCGATTTTAGCTAATCGCCCAATCCTATTATTAGATGAAGCAACTAGCGCGTTAGATGCCGCCAGTGAGCAAGCAGTTAAATTAGCATTAGATAGCCTAATGCATAACAAAACCACCATGATCATTGCTCATCGCTTATCGACGGTGGTCAATGCAGATATGATTATTGTGATGGATCGTGGGCAGATTATTGCTCAAGGTACCCATGACGAATTATTAGTTGATTGCCCTATGTACCGAGAGTTAGCAGAATTACAATTTATTGACTAACGCAATACCACCGAGAATGGCGAATGACGCGACAACGAAAGATAACGCAATTGCTTCATTTAACAATAATAACCCGCCAAAAGAAGCAATAACGGGGACACTTAGCTGCATAGTAGCTGCTTGTGTAGAGGTAATTCTGGGTAATACCGCATACCATATCGCATAGCCAGCGCCCGATGCTAACGCACCAGATACAATAGCTAAGATAATGCCAGTGTTATCGAGCACGACATATGGCAAGCTGAGAAGGCCTAGCACAATAGCAAGAATACTAGCTCGTATGAAATTGCCAGTTGTCACCAATGTTGGGTTCCCTGCTTGTTTACCTAAAATTGAATACACTCCCCACGCAACCCCAGCACAACTCATCAATCCACCCGCTAAAAATCCGGGTGTCGTAGCGCTCGGCAAAAACATAATGCCTAATCCGATGATCGCACTGCACACGCCCGTAGTTTGCCAAGAGTTAAGTCGCTCACCACGCCATAAACTAAAACCAATCATCGTAATTTGCACACTACCAAATAACAATAATGCCCCAGTAGCAGCACTCAGTGATATATAAGCAAATGAAAAACACGCCGCATAGGTAAACAAGGCAATCGCACCCGACCAACTACCGAGTAGTTTGACTGTGCCTGTTGTAGATGCCATGTCGGGTGATGAAGATTGCAAGTAAGGTTTAATGACAAACACCAATATTACCAAAAATACAGACCCACTGATTAAACGAATAACCGTAAAAGAAGTCGGGTCGATACTTGTATCAGCCAGAGCCCAGCGACATAACACCGAGTTTCCAGCAAAAGCTAGCATTGCAACTGCCGAATATATCCATGTTGTAAACATACACATTTACTCCGCTAATTTAGCTATCAATTGGCTTTTAAAGCCATTAATGGCTTTGCATGTAAAACAACAAGCAATGAAAGGATTTACCAACCACATTGACGCCCTGTATTTTGCTCGTCTAACCATACTTTAAGCGGTGCAAAATACGCTGCGATTGCTGATGCATCCATATCTGGCTTTCCTGTCATAGTTTGCATCGCTTCTTGCCATGGACGACTAAGCCCCATTTCAAGCATGTCATTTAACGCTTTACCCGCCGCTTTACTGCCAACAATCGAGCAACGATGTAATGCTTCTTTATTGCCTGCAATCTCGCATAATGATTCATGAAATTGAAATTGCAAAATATGCGCTAAAAAATACCGAGTATAAGAGACATTCGCTGGCACATGGTATTTTGCACCCGGATCAAATGCATCCGCAGAGCGTTCAACCGGCGCCATAATACCTTGATACTTGGTTCGCAACGCCCACCACAATTCATTGTATTTATCGGCAGGAATATTGCCTTCAAGCACTTGCCAGCGCCATTGATCGACCATCAAACCAAACGGAATAAACGCGATTTTATCGAGGGCGGTTTTGAGTAACATACCAATATCATTGGATGCGTCGGGGATCTCATCAATCAACCCGACTTGTTGCAAATACATAGGCGTAATCGACAGAGCGACCGTATCACCAATCGCCTCATGGAAGCCGTCATTTGCTGAGCCACGATACAACATCGGTTGTTGATTGTAAGCACGTTGGTAGTAGTTATGACCTAATTCATGGTGAATAACGTTAAATTCTTCCCCCGTTTTTTGAATACACATCTTGATGCGTAAATCATCCACATCATCTAAGTTCCAAGCAGAAGCATGACATTGTACATCACGTCCCTCGGGCTGTTGAAACATTGAACGCTGCCAAAATGTCTCAGGTAACGGCTCAAAACCCAACGACGAAAAGAAGTTTTCCGCTTGTTGTACCATCTTCACTTCATCATAACCTTGATCTGCTAATGCTTGAGTGACATTAGGCACATTCATTTCTTGCTCAGGTTTGACCAAGTCGTACACATTACCCCAACTTTGTGCCCACATATTACCTAATAAATGCGCAGGAATAGGTTGGTCTAGTGGCACAATATCAGCGCCATAATGTTCTGATAATTTAGCACGTACATGACATTGTAATGCTTCATAGAAAGGTTCAACTTGTCCCCATAAACGGTCTAGCTCAACTGGGAAATCTTCAGCTGGCATATCATATTTGGAGCGCCATAATTCAGACGTATTTGCATATCCTAACTCTACAGCACCTTCGTTAGCAATGGCAACTTGCTCAACAAACAACGAGCGCATAGGTACTGATACTTCGCGCCATCCTTCCCAAAACTCTAATAATAGATCAGGATCTTGACTCGTGGCCATTTGGGCACTCATCTCGACCAGTGAAAAACAAGTTTGTTCGTCACGGCAATACTTGCCTGCGCCATACATACCCGATAGTTCAGAACCAATCGCCGCTAAGCGTTCGGCTTTAACTGGATCCGCGGGTGGTGCCACTTCCAGACTGAGTTTTAGCAAATCTAATTGACGGCGAATATCTGCATCAACGTCTACATCGTTAAACTTCGCAGCTTCAACCGCATACTTGGCTAACAACACCGACAATTGCTCGCTAAAATACGCATTTACTTTAGCGGTATCATAATTAATATGCGTCGCATAAGCCCAAGCTGCGTGTGCGGCAGGTTGAGATAGTTTTTGAATGTCTGCTTCCACTTTAGCTAAAAAATCGCGCGCATCTGCGGCCGTCAAAGGGAAGTTTGATACTGATTGTGCATCGTTATGCGCAGCCACATTGGAGGGGCTAGGTACGGGTGAGCACGCCATACAAGCGGTCAATACCAGACCGCCAATAATGCTTTTTTGTGTTAGATTCATAGTATATTCCTGTCGTTTTATTTTTATTAGTGTTTTTATTTGTATTTACTTTATTCAATATTATTGAGTATCGACGATTTGCTTAATAATCGCGGTAGTCGATACCCCTTCTTCAAAATGCATAATTTTGACTTCGCCACCATTTGCTAACACTTCAGCTCCACCGGCAATTTCATCAATCGTATAGTCTCCACCTTTGACGAGCACATCAGGTAAAACTGTCGCGATTAATTCCTGGGGCGTATCAGCACTAAAAGGCACAACAAAATCTACCGCAGCTAATCCAGCGATCACTGCCATACGCCTGGACACATTATTGACTGGACGACCCGGTCCTTTTAAGCGAGTCACCGAAGCATCATCATTGACGGCGACAATCAAACGGTCACCTAATGCTGCTGCTGCTTGTAAATAGGACACGTGACCGGCATGTAAAATATCAAAACAGCCATTTGTCATCACAATCGTTTGCCCTTGAGATTGCAGCAAACGTACCGTATAACTGAGCTGTTCAGCGTTCATCACACCCACATCATCATGAGCTTTTGCATGTAGGGATAAGGCTAATTCGGTAGGTGTCACACTAGATGTACCGAGTTTACCTACTACGATACTTGCAGCATGATTTGCCATGACACACGCATCATGCAAAGGGACATTAGCGCCTATAGCACTGGCTAACACGGCGACTACCGTATCGCCAGCACCAGTCACATCGTATACTTCTTTGGCTTTAGCGGGTAAATGATAGTCAGGGCCATCACTAAACAAGCTCATCCCTTCTTCAGAGCGAGTTAACAATAATGCCTCGAGATTAAGCTCATGACGCAGAGCTTGGGCAAGTTGTGCCAGATGGGCTTCACTTTCATGTTCACCACTCACTACAGCAAATTCAGACATATTTGGCGTAATTAACGTCGCTCCCTTATAAGCACTAAAATCGCTACCTTTAGGATCAATGACCACCGGCACATCATATTCTTTGGCTAGTGCAATCAATGCTTGCGGATCGGATAACGTACCTTTGGCATAATCAGACAGCACCAACACATCAACTTGTGCAATATGAGCGGCTACAGTAGCCAATAACGGAGATTTATCGACTTTGGCAAATGACTCTTCAAAATCAAGACGTAACAGTTGCTGATTGCGACTCATCACACGTAATTTGGTAATCGTTTCCATCCCTGCTACTGGCACTAAATGACTCGCTACATCATGAGCTTGAAGCGCAGTCGTTAAGATAGTGGCCGCCTCATCGACATGCACACTCTCAATACCTGATTCAGAGGTGATTAAATGACCACCACATAAGCCAATGAGTTGAACTTGAGCACCGAGGGCTGCGGCATTAATCGCAACGTTTGCTGCGCCGCCCGGACGATCTTCACTCTTATTGACTTTAACCACCGGCACGGGTGCTTCTGGCGATATGCGCTGGGTCGCACCACTAAAATAACGGTCTAGCATGACATCGCCCACAATCAAAATGCGTGCGGTATTAAAATCAGGTAAGTTCATAAATACACATTAATAAAAAGATTATTGGCAAATCATAGCACTGACCGGCAAAATACTGAATACTAACAACTTAGTTTGATCGCCAAAGTAGTGAAAAATTTTACCATGCCACAACCGCTCGACACATCTACCCAATGGTTTGTCTATATCATTGAAAATAGATTAGGACATTGGTACACAGGGGTAACGTTAGATGTTAGTCGACGTTTTGCAGAACATGCGAGTGGCAATAAAAAAGCAGCGAAGGCGCTCAAAGGGAAAGGTCCATTAACGTTGATCTGTGTGGCGCAATGTCCAGATAAAACCTCAGCATATCAACTTGAATATTGGATCAAGCAACAGAGTAAGGCGCAAAAGCGCATGTATGTTGAGGGCCAACACACAGCCCCCTTTGTCTATCAGTTAGACCAAACCTAGCGCAATCAGAGCGATACCAACACTGAGCACCCATTCAATGCATGCCAGTCCGACATTGCCTTGCATGTCGACTTCTTCTTTCCAATTCAATCCAAATAATACGACACGCTTAGCAATCCCCACCACAATAGCAAGTGCCAAAGACGCCGCGACCCCACACACTAACCACCCGGTTAGATTGCTTACATAGGTTTGTGCTTCATAATTGAGTAAACTACCTGCCGTCGACACGACGATAGCGGTCGCAATCAAATTACCCGAATGTTGGATGGCTAACGCAAAATTATCTTTGCGCAACATACCTTGAAAAGAATCATTTTGATTATTACGAGCAAAGCGAATTTCATACAAACGCGTAGTTAGCAATAAAATCGCTAGCACAATAAAAAAGCCAGATAAAATCCCCACTATCGCGTTGGTATCGTTACCGTCAACCCAATTAATCATACCATAAATAATAATCGCAGAAGCTATCGCACTAGATGCATCGACGATTGCTACTGACGTGTTACGTTCGCGAATAGCTAACTCTTTATCAACTAAATGCAATACAATTTTGTCATGTGCGATGCGGCCGATTTTAATCAAAATGATGCCAATGGCACCAAACAGCGTCGTCCCCATGGCTGCGACTTCAAAGCCTAGCCCAATATGTCGCCCCACCACAGCAGATAACACCATGCACAATGCCAGCATGCGACCAGCAACCGAGATCCCAAACGCGAAGTTGTCTTTTTCACCTAGCTCTTGAGTGACATTAATATCATTAGGAACGCCCGACAAAAAGCGGATTACGCCTAACAATAACAGTGCAATGGCAATATCAATGGCCAGATACGTCAATACGTTAGGCGGCAGCTCTATCAGGTGCACTAGAGTTTCTAGCATATATTACTACTTCTTTAGAGAGTTTTAATGATTATGCGAGATTTTAAAGCGTATAGCTACCCCGCCTGCTGCTGCTAAACGAATATTCAGTGTGTCGTTTGCGGTTACTGTTTTGGTTTCGATGATCATATCATAGGGATTGGTTTGCCAATCTACCTTGTCGCCATCACGATAGATCTGTGCTTCATACGTGCTTTTTTTATCTAAAAACGTTAACGGCACATTGATTTGACGTTCATCTTCATTAGTCAATGCGCCTAAATACCAGTCATTCCCCGAGTATTGACGATGTGCTTTTTCTTTGCGAGCAAAGACCACAAATTTACCAACCTCACCTTGTAAGGCGATGGATGTTTCCCAATCGGTAGGCACATCTTGTATAAACTGAAACGGTTTAGGTTTTGCCAGATAATTTTCTGGTAAATCGGCAGCCATTTGGATCGGACTATACACCACAACATATTGTGCTAATTGCTGCGCTAATGTGCTTAATGGACGCGTATAAGGCTTATCGCCCCACTCAGGACCGCCACCATGAACCCGCTCATAATCGAAATTAAAAATACCAGGAGTATAGTCCATTGGGCCAGCGAGCATACGAGTAAACGCAAGCAATGGCATGTGCTCTGGAGGATTTGGCGGCGCCCAACCTGAATTATATTCTTGACCCCGAGCACTTTCTCGTGAGATCCAGTTTGGGTAGGTACGACGCAATCCCGTATCTTTGACAGATTCATGAGTGTTAATCGACAATTGATATTTAGCAGCAGTCGTCACATTATGAATAAAGTGGTTCACCACATCTTGGCTATCGGTAAACTCATAACGCATGATCCCTTTAGCATCACGGCGTTTGAGATTTTGTCCAAAAGCAACATACCCAGTTTTGATTTGTTCTACACCCATTTTATTGTATAACGCAAAGCCAGCTTCCATCTGAGCTTCATAATTGCTGATCCCTCCGGATGTCTCATGATGCCCAATCAACTTTACTCCGGTTTTTTTACTGTGTTTATCTACCGCGTCCAGATCAAAATCAGGATATGCTTGCGTAAACGAAAATAACTCAGAATTAGCGATCCAGTCACCATCCCATCCTGTGTTCCAACCTTCGACTAGCACACCATCAAAGCCATACTGTGAGGCAAAATCCATATAATCCATGGTGCGTGCCGTCGTGGCGCCGTGTTTTTCACCTGAGCCCCACGTGTATTTATCAATGTGCATGCCCCACCAAATACCGATGTATTTACCAGGATTGATCCAAGATGTATCCGTTAACGCGGAAGGCTCATTTAAATTCAGTGAGATAAATGAGTTAATCAAATCAACCGCTTCATCACCAATCGTAATGGTACGCCAAGGCGTGGTAAACGAACCGTTCTTCAGGACTTTTACGCCATCAGCACGAGGTGCTAAATCAGCAGTAAACACGCCTAATTGTTGTTTTTGTAAACTCATACCTGCGTAGTCAACCAGCGCAGCTTCATGCACAGCCACATGCGTGCCGTCTTGGTAAGCAACTGTAAAAGGGGTATGCGCTTTATCCACTTGTTGCAAAGGGGTGGTGCGATATAAATACTCATAGCGCTCGCGACCTTGACCAGGGATCCAGTAAGCTGTTGCAAGGTGAGAATTTGCAAAATTAAATTCGGTTAATTCACGTGTAATCGCTCGCTCACCACTAGCAGGGACTTCATAGCGAAAACCAATGCCATCATTAAATGCCCGAGCACGAACAAAAAACATATTATTTGGTTGGTTTTTGTGGGTGTATTTTACGACTAACTCATTGTGCTTATCGTGAATAATACGCTGCTCACCCCAAGGTTGTTCCCAAGAAGTATCAACTTGGTTGCGCGAGACTTCACTAATCGTAAAATCGCGATACATAGGCACAGCCGTTTTAAACAAAAAGCCTAATTTACTTGGTTCTATTACCGCCTTATCATTAAATGACACTTGATATTGCGCGACATTATCGTTGTCGGTAAAACTCAAGACAATGGCTTTATCCGGAGATGACACCGACAATATTTGCTGTGTCAATTGGTGTTCTTTGGCATTAACAAACCCGCTAACACTCAAAATAAACAATATAAAATAACGCATGATAACCCTTTTTGATGTAATTATAATGTTAATATAAAGTACAAATAAAAATAAATAAAGCCTTTTTCTTAAACGATTAAGTTATCAACCATTTTCTCGACATGTTCGCGAGTGCATATTGCTTATTCAGTGGATTTATCGCAGTATTAGGTGGCTACCATTGTCCATTCTTTTCCATTTACTATCTTTTAATTACTTAGCTGAGCATTTTGTATGAATCTAGACAACTTATTATTAGCTTCTCCAGACGCGAACTTCTCTGCAACTTTTACCGCAGAACTGCAACAAGTCATCAATATTAGCCAATTTGCCGAAGTGACCTTAGTGCAATACCCTTGGATGCTCGTTATTATTGCTGAACTACAAACGACACACGCTTCCTTAGATTCTATCGATGTACTCCAAGTCACTCAAACCCACTTAGGTTATGCCGAACTCGCCACACTTTCCGAAATACAACAATTATCCTTACTTAGGGTGAGTCGTCATCTGGGTATGGTGATGTTTTTATGGCGTGATGTGCTGAACCAGCAATCGATAGAAACCTCTCTAGACCTTGTTTCACGCCTCGCTGACACGTTAATCATGCAAGCTTATGACTTTGCGTATACGGGTTTTGAGCAGCGTTATGGTACCCCAACGGATGAGCATGGACGCCAAGAGCTGTATATTTTAGGCATGGGCAAGTTAGGTGGCAAAGAACTGAATTTTTCGTCTGATATTGATTTGATTTTTACTTACCCACAAATAGGCGAATTTAGCGAGCGGCATAAACCCTTTGAGTATCAACAGTTTTTTATCAAAGTAGCACAAAAACTCATTCACCTGCTCAACACGCAAACGACTGATGGACAAGTCTACCGCGTAGATATGCGCTTGCGTCCATTTGGCGAAAGTGGGCCTTTAGTGTTGCCATTCTCGGCAATGGATAATTATTATGAAAGCCAAGGGCGGAGCTGGGAACGCTTTGCGATGCTCAAATCGCGGATCATTAATCCGGTTCCTGCGCTGCAAGATCCAAACAAATTAGCACTTGCCAACATCATCAGACCATTTATTTATCGTCGCTATGTGGATTTTAGTATTATTGAATCTTTACGCGATTTAAAACAAAAAATAGTCCAAGAAGTCCGTCGACGTCAACTTCATCATAATATTAAACTTGGAGCCGGAGGGATCAGAGAAGTGGAGTTTTTAGTCCAATCTTTTCAGCTCATTTATGCAGGACGCATCCCCGCCCTCAAAACAGCCTCTATATTTAGTGCCTTAGCCGTTATTGAGCAAGAAGCATTATTACCCCATGACGTCGTGCAATCTATTACCCATTGCTATCTTATTCTGCGCAAAGCTGAGCATACTCTGCAACAGTTTAATAATGCACAAACACAAACATTACCAGACACTCAGTCAGATCAAGATACTCTTGGCGCGATTATGTATGGCTACTTTGCCGATCATCCCGAGTTAAACAGCTACTGCCCCCCAGAAAAAGGGATAATGCACGGGATTGAGCAAGTACAAGGCGTTATTCATCAACATTTCAGTGTTTTTATTCAAGATGAAACGCAAGACGGCACGAAGCAAGATCAATATGATTGGAGCCACGATATTTGGCAAGAAATCAGCCACGACCCTAGCTACTTACCAAACGTTGAGTTCGTTTGCCAGCAACTGCGACAAAGCGCGTCCCCTATTGCTAGTGAATTAGTTGAGCCAATTTTGCAGCAATTGCAACAACTCGCGACAGCGTTAAATAAAGCGCAAATAGGCGACCGTGGTGAAGCTATCTTAATTAAACTCGTCCCGGTATTTTTAACTGAAATCAGCCAACAACCTCAAGGGCATTTACAAGCAGTACAATCCATTAGTGCACTGTTAACAGCGATTGCATCGCGTACCGCTTACCTAGAATTGATCATGGAAAATCTCGGTGTGCGTCAACAGTTACTGCTGTTTTGTACCAAAAGTAGCTGGGTCATCGAGCATATTTGCGCCTATCCTGTTTTACTCGACGAACTGATCCATCCACAATATTTACAACACAGCGATCATGATATTCATGCCTGGCGAGAGGATTTTAATTCTGAGCTACAACAAATTTTGTTACGCATTGAGCTCGATGATGATGAAGTCATTATGCATAGCATGCGACAATTTAAACTCGCACAGCGTTTTCGGATTGCCGCGGCGGATATCTTGGATTATTTACCCATCGCCCAAGTCAGTGACAAGTTAACGGTGCTTGCAGAAGTCCTGCTTGATGCACAAATCAAACAAGCCTGGCATCAAACCGCCCGTCGGCTTGGTGAGCCTCAAGGTTATTCGGTTGATAATATGGGGATTGGCGTGATTGCTTATGGCAAATTAGGCGGATTTGAGCTCAGTTATACATCTGATTTAGATATTGTATTTGTCCACGATTGTGCGGGTGATGTCATGACACAAGGCGGTAAAAAGTCAGTATCAGCCCAACACTTTTATATAAAATTAATCCAACGAGTGGTCAATCTAGCTGGTACTAATTCTTTATTGGGTGATTTGTATGAAATAGATTTACGTTTGCGTCCTTCTGGTAATTCTGGACTTGTGATTTGTCATATTGATACCTTTGCCGAGTACCAACAAGATGACGCCTGGGTGTGGGAGCATCAAGCGCTATGCCGAACCCGAATGATCTTAGGTAACCAAGCCTTAACAATGAAATTTAACCAAATACGACAAGCGATCATTGGGCAAACACGAGATAGCGCACAACTGATTAATGACGTTGGTAACATGCGGCAAAAAATGCGTGATCATCTTGGTGCAAAAGATAAAGGTAGTTTGGCCGATATTGAGTTTCTCACCCAATATTGGTGTCTGTTGTTTACCGCAACCCACCCTGACATTATTCATTATTCGGATAATTTACGACAATTAGCCGCATTGGGAGACGCGCAATTAATTCCTACCGAAGATGCGGAGCTATTGATAAATGCTTATCTGAGTTTGCGTCATCATCAACACCATGAGGCATTGCATCGAGCTAAACTCGACCAAGCACCCTATTATGCGAAACTTGAGGAACAAGTACAACGTATCTGGGAACGCACATTCGTTGATGTATAACTTTGTACACTGACACTTCGTAGCATTATAAAGCGGTACAATACTTAGCTAACGACTCTGGTGGTTGCATCGTCACAATTAACGAGCGTTTTTCAGGACATAGCAGCACATTAATCGGCTCTGCAAAATTATGTTTTATCGAGCCGCGTAAGATTTTTAGTGTACCGGCAATAGTATCATTGATTTGAAACCCACTTTTGACAACAAAATCTTGGGGTAAATCCCAAATCACAACCAATCCCTCATTTTTTGCATAGTCATTAATAACTTTACTCAGATGAGCATCGGTGCCAAAACTGCGATTCTGCCTCATTCCTGCTGGATCCCTTTGGGCGTTCTCGACACTAGAAGGGATCATGTTGAGACGCTGTGAAATAGACTCTAAAGGGACGGCTAAGTCAATAACATACTCGCCATTGTCATTCATATGGGCAGCGCCAACATCATTACGGAATCGACGATAAAAATCCGATAAACTTTTTTCGATATTAGTCGCGGTTTTGGGTTTCGGATTATCTTTATTGACCTTGATTAAGGTAAAAGCCAGCACGACAATGACTATGATTAAGCCAACATAAATTAGCCAAAACTTAATTTGTGAGTTTTTTTTACCCATAACGTGTTTCCCTTTACTACTGCAACAATGTAATGACGTTACCCTCATCTATTGGTAAAGACTAGGCTCTCCTTGCGGACGAGTTTTAAACCGTTTGTGCATCCATAAATAACTTTCAGGCTGCTCTAATATCATCTGTTCAATGCGTTGGTTTAAGTCCGTTAACGCCGCTTCATCTTCTTTATCGGCAAAATCTGCCATAGGTGGATAAAATTTTATTTTATAACCTTTTGGGGTGACTTGAGTGCTGACCATTAATGGAATGCAATTGGCACGTCTCGCAAACATCAACGTCGCTGCAATCGTTGCTGCTTTTTCTACTGCAAAAAAAGGCACAAACACCGCTCCACGAGAACCATAGTCTTGGTCAGGTAAATATGCACAGACTTTCCCTTCGTCCAACGCAGTTAACAGGGCGCGAGAGCTACGCTTATCAATCAAATATTCATTCGAACGTACCCGTCCTTTGAACTGCACATAATCCATTAGTGGATTATTATGAGGGCGATAAAATGCCACGCTTTTATGAAATAACCCTAACATTCTACAGCCAGTTTCAATATTCACATTGTGGATTGCTAATGCTAACACTCCCTTATGCTGGGCTTGAATGCTTTGAATATGTTCCATTCCTTCCACTTCAATAATTCGGCGCAAACGCCAATCTGGCCACCACCACCCTATCGCAGTTTCAAATAAGCCCATACCCGCCGTGACTAAATGCTTATCTAATAACTGACGTTGCTCTGCTGCTGGCATATCAGGAAAACACAACGCAAGGTTTTGCTGAGCAATGAAAACACGTTTTTTTGCTAATTTTTTGAGTAACCATGCATTGCCATGCGCTAATTTGCGAAGCACCGGTAACGGTAACAATGTGATGGTAAATAGTAGCCCTAAACCAAACCAAATTAACCAGTATTTAGGATGAAAAAAACTTAATAAAAAGCGCGGCTGGTGAATAGAATGAGCCATAGATGAGGGCGTTCCCTTAATAAAAAATTATGGCTATTGTACCGCAAGTGCTTTAATTTGTGTTATACAATATATAAAGCAACTAGATGGTATATAGATAATTTTGAATAATCTTCCAGTCAATCCCTATAAACAAATGCTTGATGCGTGCGCTAACGGGATTGTCAATGTCGATACCAAGGGCACGATTACCTATGCCAATGCAATGCTCCATGAATTATTTGGGTATCGCTCCCCGCACCTAATCGGTCAACCGCTGAGCATTTTACTTCCAGATAACGCTCACTCTATTCATCACGATTTTGTAACGCAGTTTATCGCTTCGGGTACTCGCCGAGCAATGGGTGCTGGGAATGTATTTTCAGGTAAACATGCCAATGGTGAACTCATTGACGTCACCATTTCATTAGAAAAAATACAATATGAAGGTCGCGCCTCAGTCATTGCGACTATTATGGAAGCCTCAAGGCAGAAAGCTACCGAATCAACGAATGACTTGCTCGCTCTAGTCACCGAGATGTCTGATAGCTCGATTATGATGACTAATGACCAGTGTCATATTGTATGGGTGAATCATGCCGCAAGCGAACTTTCCGGTTACACCAGCCAGCAACTGCATGGTAAACATCCGTTATTTCGGATTAATACTGATAGCAATATGTCGGAAATTAAACGCTTAAGAAGCGCCTTGAGTAGTGCTGAAACATATCAAGGGGAACTGCTTCTATCCAAAGCAAACGGGCGTCATTATTGGATAAAATTACAAGCTAAACCCATCAGGCTTGACAATGGTAAGAACGGTTTTATTTTTATCGAAAGTGATATCTCCTCTCGTAAAAGTGTTGAAAACAAACTTCGCGCCAAAAATAATTTACAACGAGCTATATTAGATAGCGCCCAACAAATCATCATTTCAACCGATATTAACGGTAAAGTTGCCACATTTAACAATTATGCAGCCGAACAATTAGGCTGGCAAAGCTTTGAGGTCATTGGGCATAGTTCGATGGATACGTTTATAGAATTACCTGAATATGCACGATTTGCAGAGCATATCAGTCAAATTCTAGGGCAAGATATTCCACATGATTATAACTCATTTCATTTAGCGACCACACAACTGCAACGTGTTGAATATGATTTTATATTTAAAACTCGTCAGTATGACGACTTGACCATTGCGTTAACAATTACCGCCTTATTCGACCGCTCAGGAAATCTTGATGGCTACTTATACATGGGTCGCGATATTACCCAGATTAAGGAATTAGAAGCCCAAACCAAACGTCACCAGCAAACGTTGGAAGCCACATCACAAATTGCGCGTTTAGGCGGATGGGAATTGGACATTATCAAAAATGAGATATTTTGGTCAAATGAGGTATACCGTATACATGAACTGCCTTTACATGAAAAAGTAGTCATTGAAGACGCTATTAATTTTTATGCCCCAGAAGTCCAGCCCATTATCACCAATGCGATTAATCTGGCAATCTCAGAAGGCACACCTTGGGATTTACAACTGCCTTTTATTACTGCTAAAAATAATCATATTTGGGTCCGTGCGATGGGTTTTGCTGAGCATGTTAATGGTCAAGCCATTCGCTTAAAAGGCACATTTCAAGATATCACAGCGATAAAAGAAGTTGAACACAGAGCGACTGAATCCAGTAAAGCTAAAAGCCAGTTCCTCGCGAATATGAGTCATGAAATCCGCACGCCGATTAACGGTATTATTGGCATGAATGAACTCTTACAGCTTACCCCGTTAACCCCTCAACAAGCCGGGTTTTCGCAAGCCATTCAACAAAGTAGTGAGGCATTATTGCACCTCATTAACGATATTCTAGATTTTTCTAAAATCGAAGCAGGTAAACTAAAAATAAATCCACAATATTGTGAATTAGCGCAAATACTCGATGAGTTATACACAGAAATTCAGCCTTTACTCACAAAGAAATCCCTTACTTTACATATTTTACCTGTTCCAATCACACACCTAACTACAGACCCATTAAGATTGCGCCAAATCTTAATGAATTTATGTGTTAATGCGATTAAGTTTACCGAAGCAGGTAAGATTACCTTGTCTTTTTTACAAAGCCAAACTAATCGACTCAACATCACAGTAACGGATACAGGTTCAGGCATCCCGGATGAGCAAGTCGCTTTATTATTTCAAGAATTCACTCAACTTGATGCTACGTCGACTCGCTCGGTTGGGGGAACCGGGCTTGGCCTCACTATATCCAAACAGCTCGTTACCTTACTCGGTGGTGAAATCGGATTTAACCCCGAATATAGATCTGGTGCTGAGTTTTGGTTTACTATTGATACTCATTTAGATACTGCAGTGGCGTCCACTCAAATAGCATATAAGCAACACACATTATTAGTGGTGGGCGATCCGAGTTATTTGGCACAGTTGACTGCACATATCAGCATTGATCATTATCACATTCAATTAGTAGAAAATGCACATACTTGCATGAAATTTTTACACGAACAGCTCTTAAATAAAGACTTTAAAGCCGTGTTTATTGCGCAAGATATCTCAGGTATATCAGGGGTCGAGTTAGTCAAAGCCATTCGCGCTCAAGACATGTTCGATGGATTGTACTTGTTTTTACTTGATGCACAATTATCCGAAAGCGCCATATCCAACTTACATCACACCGGACTTAATGGTTATTTTAGCGATTTTGCACAACAAAACATGTTGACACATATTCTAATTAAAATGCAAAACCCGCGCATTACTCCCTCATCGATGCCTTTTTATACGCAGCAATCTCATCAGTCTGCGGACATACAAGTATTACTCGTTGAAGATAATGAAATCAATCAAGCTGTCGCGATACACATGCTTGAAAATTTATCTATTGGTGTAGATATAGCTAATGATGGCGTCGAAGCACTGAGTTTATTAGCACGTCAAAACAGTCGATATCACGCAATCTTAATGGACTGCCAGATGCCTAAACTAGATGGTTATGAAACCACTAAATTGATTCGAACTGACTCAGCCTACCGCGCACATCGTTTTACTCCTATTATCGCTTTGACAGCACATGCGATGGAGGGAGATGAAGAAAAATGTTTAACGGCAGGAATGAATAGTTATCTTACTAAACCTATTAATTCTAGCCGTTTAAAAGCAGAGCTAGAAAAGTGGCTCTGACCCCATTTTAATACTTTGCGTTAATGGCTTTGAGTTTTTTGTCAAATGCCTGTTTATGTTCTTCTTTTTCATAATCGTAGACATATTGATTATGAAATCCAAATCTTAGTTTGACCAACGCATCTTCGATAAACAATGTATACCCATCGTGATCAGTATAAGCAATGATCCCATCTAACAGATATTGACGCTCTGTATGAGTCCCATGTTGGCGTATTTTATCAAAAACACTAAGCAATAATTTACTCTCTAATTCATTTTTCATGTGCGTGTTGCCCTTTTGTGGTGTTGATGATTATTGCGACTATACTTAATGTGTATTTATTTTTTTATTTATACCGTGTTATTGCCTTTTTAGTTTACGCGGGTCAAAAAACAATCGTGAAAAACTTGCAGTATGCCTTTTTCTTTTGTATATTCTTACTACTGGTCAGATGAGCAGATGAGTTGAATTCATCACCCTGACACCGATATTGCTAACCCAATGAGAGACACGCTATGAGTATCAGAACAAGCCTAAAAAAAGTATTACCGCCTATTTCAATCACCGAACAAGAAGCACTTGATGCAGGTGATGTATGGATTGAGTCATCTATTTATCAAGGTAAACCTGATATGGCGGCATTGCGTTCGTTACCTCAGGGAACATTAACTGCAGATGAGCAAGCTTTTCTCGATGGACCTGTGGTTGAGTTAATTAATATGGTTGATGATTATGCGCTATCAAACGAAGACCATATTCCACAACCCGTGATTGATTTTTTATGTAAAAATAAATTCTTTTCAATGATCATTCCAAAGAAATTTGGTGGTCTGGAATTTTCTCCTTACGCCAACTCTACAATAGTTGCGACGATCGCCGTCGCGTCAGGCGCCATTGCCGTGACAGTAATGGTACCTAATTCACTCGGTCCAGGTGAATTACTCATGCACTATGGTACTGAAGAGCAACAAAACTATTGGTTACCGCGTTTATCCGTCGGTACTGATATACCTTGTTTTGCGTTAACTGGCCCAGAAGCAGGATCAGATGCAGGGTCAATCCCTGATGCAGGTATTGTGTGTAAAGGTATGCACAATGGCGAAGAAGTATTAGGTCTGCGTGTTTCTTGGGACAAGCGATATATTACGCTTGCACCGATTGCAACAGTTCTTGGCTTAGCCTTCAAAGTATTTGATCCTGAGCAATTATTGGGTGATGAATTAGAGTTAGGTATTACATGCGCACTATTACCAAAATCACACGCAGGTGTTGAGTTAGGTAATCGTCATGATCCAATGGGCGTACGTTTTTATAACGGTACTACTCGAGGTCAAGACGTCTTTATTCCGATGGAATTTATCATCGGTGGGCAAAAGAATATCGGTCGTGGTTGGCAGATGCTCGTCAGCTGTTTAGGTGCTGGCCGAGGTATTTCGTTACCAGCAATGGGAGTCGCAACGGCACAAAGCGCATTTAAATCAACGGTTGAATATTCATTTGTGCGTGAACAATTTGGTGTACCTATTGGCCGCTTCGAAGGCATTCAAGAAAAAATCGCTGACATTGCAGGTAAAACATTTTTACTCGAAGCGATGCGCGTATTAACCACCGAAGGCTTAGGTGAAGGGATCAAGCCATCCGTTGTTACCGCTATTGCGAAATATCACATGACAGAATTAGGTCGTGATGTCATGAACCAAGCGATGGACGTGCAAGCGGGTAAAGCGATCCAAAAAGGTCCACAAAATACATTATCTAATGGCTACCAATCTTTACCGATCGCCATTACTGTTGAAGGTGCAAACATCCTAACGCGTAATTTGATGATTTTTGGACAAGGCGCAATGCGCTGTCATCCGTACCTTAAAGAAATGGTTGATTTGATTCATTCCGAAGATCAAGCAGCAGATGCACCGTTTAATAAAGTATTAGCTAAAACGGTCTGGTTTAGCATCAAAAATGCATTGAGAAGTACTGTTAATAGTTATTTGCCGTTTCTACGCAGTGCTGATTCACAGCTAGCTGAAGTCAAACCTTACGAACAACGCTTGAATTCAATTTCAGCTAAGTTAGCACCATTGGCTGATTTATCATTATTGGTACTCGGTGGTGATCTGAAAAAAGCCGAACTATTATCAGCACGTTTAGGTGATGTAATGAGTTACAGCTATGCTGCTATGGCGACAATTCGCTTTTATGAGCAACGTGTTTCTAACCGTGAAGAAGCAAAGCCTTATTTTGACTATGCAATGCAATGGTCATTGGCACAAGCTGAGCAAGCAATTGTGAACTTTGTAAATAATTTCCCGCATGGCCCAACGCGCATTTTGATGCGTACTTTGACTAACACTTACACCTCAAGTGTATCAGGTATCAGCGATGACCTAGTACGCGAATTATCGACTGCAGCGATGCAAGATAGTTCGATCAAAGCAGAGTTGACCCATTTGGTGAAAATCAAAGCCGGCGACGGTAACGATATCAACGCACAAGCGTTCCTTGCTAAGCATGCAGTTTTGCCTATTTTAAGCAAGGTACAAAAAGCGCTGCGCGCACATCCTGTTGTTCCGTTTATCTCATTTGAGCATGCGGTCAACAAAATGTTAGAAGCAGAACAAATAACACAAGATGAGCACACAGCATTACTAAGTTATAACGAAAAACGTAAGCTGTCAGTTCGTGTAGATGAATTCACGTTTGATCTAGAACTTGTCGATGTCAATGGTCAACCGATTGTGGAAAGCCAATCTGACGCGGCATAAGTTAGCATTAAGCATTTAGGCTACTTTCGAGTAGCCTTTTTTTTGCCTGTTTTTCGACCACCATTTGCCAATGCGCGACAATGATTTATCCTTAACGCATAATTTGTTATTTTCACTTGGCGCGAAGACTTATATGGCACAGTTATATTTTTATTATTCAGCAATGAATGCGGGCAAATCTACCGCCCTGTTACAATCAGCCTATAACTATGAAGAACGTGGCATGCGCAGCGAAATATTCACAGCTGCGTTAGATCATCGTTTCGGTGAAGGCAAAGTCACATCACGCATTGGCTTAGCCAAACCCGCCCATTTATTTGCCCCTGAAAGTAATCTGTTCGAACACATCCAGCAGCTCAACGATGATGCTCCTCTCAATGCGATTTTTATTGATGAGGCACAATTTTTATCCAAAGAACAAGTAATGCAACTAATTCATGTTGTTGATGATTTAAATATTCCTGTTTTAGCTTATGGTTTAAGAACTGATTTTCTAGGTGAGACTTTTGCTGGTAGTCATTATTTGTTAGCTTGGGCTGATAAACTCACTGAATTAAAAACCGTGTGCCATTGTGGTCGCAAAGCCAACTTCGTCGTTCGCTTAGATGAACATGGGCATGCAATTAAACACGGTGCTCAAGTTGAAATCGGGGGCAATGACCGCTATGAATCGATGTGCCGCAAACACTTTAAATCTCTAGTCTGGGGGCACTTACCCATTTAGCGTAAATACATTGATTGCGGTCATTAATTGGGTACATTGGTTTGAATGATAGATGTTTGTCACTAAATGATATTAGCTCACAGCGCTTGAGTGGGTTAATCTTTTGTCAATTTAATTGTGACAAGGCATATTCATGGATTTTTCTCATTCTCCCAAAACACAAGAATATCTAGCGCGGGTTAACGCATTTATCAACGAACATATCGCGCCTATTGAGGCTGAAGTTTATGAGTTTTCGCATGAAAAAAATGCGCATGATGATTGGCATTCGTGGCAACTACACCCTCAAGTTGAAGCGCTTAAAGCCAAGGCGAGAGAAGCGGGTTTAGCTAATTTATTTTTACCTGATAATGAATTAGGTCAAGGTCTGACGACACTTGAATATGCACCACTTGCTGAAGCGATGGGACATTACTCATTTGCACCCGAGATATTCAACTGTAATGCCCCTGATACCGGTAATATGGAAGTACTTTATCATTTTGGTTCTCCTTATCAACAGCAACAATGGCTTACACCATTACTAGCAGGAGAAATTCGCTCAGTATTTGGCATGACCGAGCCCCAAGTTGCATCGAGTGATGCTACCAACATGGAAGCACGGATTGATTTTGACGGTGACGATATCGTCATCAATGGCACTAAATGGTGGTCGACAGGATTGGGCCATCCTAATGCAAAAATCATTGTCTTTATGGGGTTATCAAATCCAGAAAATGATCGCCATGCACAACATTCAATGGTATTAGTACCCGTTGAGAGTGAAGGGTTGACCATTAAACGCATGCTCACCGCCTATGGCGATTACGACGCACCGTATGGCCATGGGGAAATGATTTTTGATAATGTGCGAGTGCCCCGTAAAAACCTAATTATGGGTGAAGGTAAAGGCTTCGCGATTGCACAAGGTCGTCTGGGCCCAGGTCGTATACATCATTGTATGCGTGCTATTGGCATGGCAGAACATGCATTAGAACTCGCTATTAAACGTGGTCTAGAACGCAACGCTTTTGGTAAACCCATCATGGAACTAGGTGGTAATAAAGAACGTATCGCACAAGCTCGAATGAGTATTGAACAGGCACGTTTATTAACACTCCAAGCAGCATGGAAAATTGATAATCTAGGTGTCAAAAACGCGATGGTCGATATCAGTGCGATTAAAGTTGTCGTACCGAATATGTTAGAAAGCGTTGTCGATATGGCGGTTCAAATTCACGGCGGTGGCGGTATGTGTAATGATTTCCCATTGGCTCGATTTGCAGCTGGAGCTCGTATGTTACGTTTGGCTGATGGCCCAGATGAAGTGCACATGGCAATGGTTTCACGTCTTGAACTGCGCAAATATAAGTAAGTTGATGAGTCAAACTAAAGCATATAACGACCAAGCAAAAGCAGTACGCAATGGTGAAGAGTTAGCGATGGAGGCACTGCAGCCTTGGTTAGCAGCAACCCTCAATATTGATCCTAGCATTACACCAACCGTCACCCAATATTCTGGTGGCGCGTCTAATTGGACTTATTGCCTCACTTACCCAGATCGTGAAATCATTTTACGCCGAGCTCCCACTGGCACCAAAGCAAAAGGGGCACATGATATGGGCCGTGAATATCGACTGCAACTCGCATTAAAGCCGGTATTCCCTCTTGTTCCTAACATGCTTGGGTACAGTGACGATGAGCGTATTATCGGCTCTGAGTTTTATGTGATGCAAAAACTTAACGGCATTATTCCGCGACGAAATATGCCAAAAGGGCTTAATTTATCCACCTCTCAGGTACGCCAACTATGCACTAATGCGATCGACAGTATGATTGCGTTACATCAAGTGGATTATCAAGCCGCAGATTTGGCAGGGATCGCAAAAGGTGAAGGGTATATCAAGCGTCAAGTTGATGGCTGGAGTCATCGCTATCGCAAAGCCAAAACTTGGAATGTGCCTGCTGCCAATGGCATTATGGATTGGTTGCAACGCAACATGCCAGAACATGAATCCATTTGTTTAACTCATAATGATTTTCGTTTTGATAACCTAGTATTAGATAGTGATGATCCAACCAAAATCATTGGCGTGCTCGATTGGGAATTAGCGACACTTGGCGACCCGTTAATGGATTTGGGTAATACGTTGGCGTATTGGATCCAAGCGGATGATGATTTTTTAGGTAAACAAACCGCGATGCAACCGACGCATTTGGAAGGCATGTTAACCCGCGCCGAAGTTATCCAATATTATGCGGATAAAACCGGTGCGGATATCAACCACTTTGCCTTTTATGAGGTGTATGGATTATTTCGTTTAGCGGCGATCGTATTACAAATCTATTATCGTTATCATCACCAACAAACCCGTAATCCAGCATTTAAACACTTCTGGATTTTTACCCATTACTTGCTCCATCGTTGTCGAAAAATAATAAATAAACACACAAAGGATCACGCTTAAGATGACTAGACAAAATATATTAATCACAGGTGCCAGTTCAGGTTTAGGAAAAGGCATGGCGGTTGAGTTTGCAAAACTTGGTCGTAACCTTGCCTTGTGCGCGCGTCGCGTCGAACGCTTAACGGAGCTACAAGCTGAGCTTCTTGCCATCAACCCAGAAATCAAAGTCTTAATCAAAACATTAGATGTCAATGATCATGATGCTGTTTTTCGCGTCTTCAAGGAATTTGATGCTGAAATGGGCGGGCTAGATCGGATTATTGTGAATGCAGGAATGGGCAAAGGTGCGTCCATTGGCACCGGTTATTTCTACGCAAATAAACAAACCGCTGAAACCAATTTTGTCGCAGCACTGGCGCAATGTGAAGCTGCATTAGAGATTTTTCGCCCTAAAAATGCAGGCCATTTAGTCACTATATCATCCATATCAGCCGTGAGCAGCTATCGCCGCGCCATGACCGTTTATGCTGCAACCAAGGCGGCGTTAAGTTCAATGTCTGAGGGCATGCGCATTGATTTAATGGATACAAATATTAAGGTCTCTACGATCCACCCAGGCTTTATTCGTAGTGAAATTAACGAAAAAGTAAAAAAAGTCCCTTTTATCGTGGATACCGAAACCGGTTGTAAAGCGATGGTCAAAGCCATCGAAAAAGAAGGTGAAAACTCCTATGTTCCTGGTTGGCCTTGGGCATGGTTACAATGGTTTTTACGCATAGCGCCTAAATCCATTTTAAAGAAAATGAGCTAGCCGGGAGTCCACCATGGAAGCATCATTTTTTACCCAGGTATTATTACCAGCAAGTCTAGCGTTGATCATGTTTGGCATGGGGTTATCGTTGACGTTAGATGACTTCAAACGATTAATGCGCACACCCAAAGCGGTATCGTTAGGTTTATTTGGACAAATGATTTGTTTGCCATTGGTTGCCTTTGCGCTGTGTGTAGCATTAGATGTTGCCCCGCATATTGCGATTGGAATTATGGTGCTAGCGGCTTGCCCTGGCGGCACATCTTCTAATCTATTAAGTCATATTGGTCGCGCTAATTTAGCATTATCGGTATCATTAACTGCAATTACGACGGTTTTGTGTGTAGTGACGACCCCATGGTTGATTAAATTTAGTGTTGATTATTTTACTATCCTTCCCAAAGAACCCTTTTCATTACTTAAGACTTCATTGAGTCTGTTGGTGATAACCTTGATCCCAATCTTGATTGGTATGAGTGTCCGCCATTACGCATTGAGGTTTGCCCAGCGCAGCGAGGGCTTATTTCGACATATTTCTACGTTATTTTTGTTTACGATGATTATACTCATATCGATTGATGAACAAGAAATGCTGCTCGAGTCTTTCCCAAATGTCTTTATATTGACCTTTGGTTTAAATATGTTGGCCACCGTTATTGGTGTGGCTTTGGCGCGAATAGGCAATTTATCTGACAATGATGCAGTCACTTTAGGGATAGAGGTCGGTACGCAAAACGCCACGATGTCGATTCTGATCTCGGTGAGTTTTTTACAGCATCCTGAATATGCCATTGCTTCAGGGGTGTATGGAGTCACCATGTACGTCGGTGCATTTATCTTGATTATGTCTCGTAAATTAGGCTGGTTTGGGTTTACACCAAAGGTCTCATAACAGTTGCCTTTGCACTAGTATCGGTTACAATGGCATTTGTAATAGTGCGATAATTGGTAAAGGAATACTAAATTGAATCACGATGTTCATGGACGAATAACGAGTTGGCGGATCACATTGATAAAATCAATCTTGTGCACATTATGTGGGTTGTTATTATGGCTGGCATTGATTGCGCAAGCTCATGCTGCCGATGTCCCCCTCGTTGTTGCGGCCCCCCCCCATTCGCCTAAAAACCTAGACCCCACACTATTTCCTAATTCGGATCTGACCCTAATATCCAGTCAAGATCTTGATACGGTTGTGAACCAAGCGCTACAGACCTTCTATACCCCTGGTGCTGCAGTCGCCATTGTGCATGATGGTAAAATTGTGCATGCCAAAGGTTATGGCAAACGCCATATCGAAGACGACTTAGCGGTTAATCAATATACCTATTTTCGTATTGCTTCAACGACTAAAGCATTTACTGCTGCGACCATGGCTATCTTAGTGGATGAAGGTAAAATTGCATGGAATGATAAGGTATCCGACCATTTACCTGAATTCAAATTATCCAATCCCTATGTCACTGCTGAATTTACTATTTTAGATTTGTTTACTCATCGCAGCGGTCTTGTGGGTGGCGCAGGTGATAGTATGCTGTGGCCTGAACCGTCCGGTTTTACGCGCAAAGAACTCATTCATAATCTACGTCACTTAACCCCCGCTTATAGTTTCCGCTCAACCTATGCGTATTCTAATGTGATGTATATTACCGCCGCAGAAATCGTAGCAAAAATTAGTGGTATGCCGTGGTCACAATTTTTACACGAACGCATTTTTTCCCCACTCAATATCCAATGTTACGGTGGTGCCATGCCTAACACCGCCCTTGCGAATGTCGCGTTAAGTTATGGACACGATGATGAACGAGGGATCTATGCGATCCCACGTAATGGCATTTATGGTTCAGAAATACTTTCCGCAGCCGCTGGCGGGGTAGTGTGTAATGCGCAAGGTATGGCAGTTTGGTTACAAGCACTGCTTAATGACGCGATGACAGTGAAGGGTGAGGCACTATTTTCGACCGAACAACTTGAAGAAAGGTTTACATCACAGATCCCATTGTATATTTCGACGCATGCGAAACAAACGCATCGAACGCATTTTAAAAGTTATGCCATCGGCTGGCGTAAAGAAAACATCTATGGGTATGAAATGATATCCCACACCGGAACGCTCTCTGGTTATCAAGCCTATGTGGCGATGATCCCTGAGCTATCTTTAGGCGTGGTGGTGCTCAATAATGGTTCAAACTATGGCGTGCGGTCTGCCATTATGCAAGCGGTCATTAAATCAGTGATGCCCGAATCACCTGACATCGACTGGGTACAGCATTATGTTGACTATCAAGATGAACAAGAAGCGCGGTATCTCGCTCGCCTACTTCCTGATCCTATTGGCAGTGGCATTATGCTATTACCTGTCGAAAATTATCTCGGTACGTTTAATGATAAATGGTTTGGTAAAATTACATTATGGGAAAATGCGCAAGGTACGTTGCGTTTTAAAAGTCAAAAAATGCCGACTTTGAAAGGCGATCTAGAAGCATTTGGCGAACACTCTTGGCTCGTTCGTTGGGACAATCAAAATGCCGCTAGTGACGCATTTATCCATTTTGATGTTCGTCCAGATCATTCCATTAAAGGGTTATCTATGTATCCTTATACGGCCAAAGAGATCGTCAACCACGAATACCGTGATATGTATTTTACGCCTTGGTCCGAAAACGTCATACCGATAGTACAAGGTGTAGAATAGATTTTGAACGGGTTATTGTCTTGCGTTATTGCTACCAAGTATAAAAATTATCAAGGATATCGAGCCGCTTTACCTGTTCGTCAATTCAGCCCCATTTTGCTATGTGTCTTGATTGGATACCTATGCATTAACACATTTCCGGTATCGGCTAATCAAAATCTTACCCCTGTCCCCATTGAACTGACGTTTATACCTGCCATACCAAACGAGATTAATACCAATATCAACATTTCGTTAAGTACCATCAATGGCTTAGTCCAATGTTCAGATATCAGTGAACTGGCTATAAACCAGGTGCAGCAAGCGATTGGTCAAACGATTATTCAATCAGCGCATAGTTTTGGGTATTTTGCTGCACGAGTGAATAGCATCAGGCTACCTGATCCGCAGGCATGTCATGAGTGGAACGTCGCGATTAATTTGGGTAGCCAAGCGCAGATTGCAGATATCGCATTGACCATCAGCGGTGAATTAAGCGAATCGTCCGAATTAAGTCTTTTAACGACTCAGTTTAAAAAGAAACTCAACACGCCATTTCAACAAGCTCAATACCAAGGTTTTAAAGATAACTTTTATTCCCAAGCGATTGCTCAAGGCTATTTCGATATCCATTTTCAACAGCAGAGTGTGACAGTTAATGCGGATAATCAATCGGTTGACATCGCATTACAAATCGCATTAGGTGAGCGTTACACTATTAGACAATTTGAAATTGATAACAATATTTTAGAATCGAATGTCGTCGAGACTGTTTCAGATATTAGTGTTGGCGATAATTATTCGCTTAATGCCCTTAATACATTAACGAATGATCTCAAAAAAACTGGATATTTCACGACGTTACAAGTACGCCCCAACCTCAAAGATCGCAGTAACAATCAAATCGATGTGGAAATTAATGGCGTTGAAAAAGCAAAACATTTTGTGAATTTTGGGATAGGCATTAGCTCCGATGAAGGACCTCGTGTGAGCATTGATTGGCGTCGTCCGCGGATTAATCAATCTGGACATAGTTTTCGTGCCTCACTCAAGGCGTCACTAATTGAACAATCATTAGTTTCAACCTATAAAATCCCTTACGGTAATCCGAATACTCAATATTTAGCCCTACAAAGTGGCTTGAAACGCATTGACCGCAATGATAGCAAAAGCAATACTGTGACTTTGGGTGCGCAACGTTTTTTTGATATGGAAAAACGCACAGGACAAAGCCTATTAAAAGCCTGGCAGCCAAGCTTGTTTGTTCGCTATGAATACAACTCATTTACTCAAGGTAGCGACGATCAAATTAATAATCAATTATTATTTGTTGGTGGCAGCATTACTCGCTTACGCATTGATCATCCATTATTTCCAACGACTGGAGATCGCCAAAGTTTAACCTTAGAAACGGCACAATCTGCATTAGGCAGTGACATCTCGATTTCACGTGTGTTAGCCAGTAGTGCATGGCTCCGCCCCATTACTAATTTAGGTTGGAGCGTGAGTAAAATCAAAGTAGATTATTTACGTACTGATAGCTTTGTACAGACACCCAGTACATTGCGCTTTTATGCTGGCGGCGACCAAAGTGTTCGCGGGTTTGGTTATGAGGCAATTTCACCAGTAGATAGCGATAATGAGGACACTGGTGCAGATTCGTTAGTTGTATTATCACAAGAGTTTATTACGCCAATTTCAGAATCATTCCGTGTGGCAGCATTTGTGGATACCGCTTGGGCAAAGAGCCCTGATGATGAAACCAAAGCGATAGGTAGCGGATTAGGTCTTCACTGGCAATCGCCTGTCGGACCTGTTCGAGTGTATCTTGCACGGGGTAAAAATGATTCAGAAATGACGTGGCGCCTACACTTAGTAATGGGACCCATTTTATAATGAGACGCACATGGATTAAACGGACGCTATTTTCTTTACTCGCCATTATCATCATCATATTAGCATTGCCTGTGGCAATTTTGAATTCCACGTGGGCACTTAACTTCGCGACCAAACAACTTAATACGTTGGATAATATCGCGATTACTTATCAAGAAGGGACGTTATTTGACACGTTAACCTTTAGCGATATTGAGATCACCGTACCCGGTTGGGACATTACCGTGAAGCAACTAAGCACCGGCTTAAGTTTAGATTGTGTGTGGGAGAAAAAACTGTGTGTTACTTCACTTCACGTTATGAGCACATTGATTACACAAGTGCCTTATACCGAAATGACAGAAACAGCTGAGCCGAACACGGCGCCGGCTAATTTGCCCTTCCCTGTTAATATTAACCAAATTCAAATTACTGATTTAAGCGTAAAATTATTAGATGAGACAGCCTTAACGACGGCGCTAAATATTCCCCATATAGGCCTTAAGGCAGGGTCGAACTCGCAGGTATGGTTAGATATTGCAGCATTGGCGATTGATATTCCGTCTTTACGTGTTGAGCTCCCTATCACAGCACATGTTCCAGCGACGAATGTAGCTAAAAGCGCTGCGCACGCACAAGCACTGACAGATACGCCGGCGCAGCCCATTAATGCCCTAATTAATACGTTGCATCAACAAATCATCGCTATTGCACCACAATATAAAGAGATAGTGACGCAGTGGCAGGCACTCATGGAGGCACCGCAACCCTGGCTTCAAGCGCAAGCTCCCATTACGATACCAATCAATCTTGAAACCATGACTCTCAATATTGACGCGATTACCCTAAGCAATATAGCAGGTGATTTGCATCTTTCAGATTTAACATTAGCGACATTGACCAGTTTAACCCCCGAAGGGATAAATAGTGCTATCGACTTAACCCACCCCCGCTTTTCATTTACTAGTCAGTTTGCATTAGCGCGAGATTGGACGCATCAGATTGATTCGACTCTAGCATGGCAAGCAATTAACTTAGCAGAACCATTAGTTAACTTGTCCACGCAGGCTGGTTCACTGACACTCAAAGGTGACATCAGTCAATGGCGATTAGCAAGCCAAGCAAACATTAAACAGCTCCACATTGCTGCACTGCAACTAGCCGATTTACAATGGCGATTTAACGCCCAAGGGGATCAAAAAGGTATCACGATCAGACCCTCAACCCTAAACTATGGACCTCATGCTGTCGGTTTTGAAGGGCAAATACCGACAAAGGGCTCGGCAAAATTAGGCTTAACAATCAAGTACACAACCCAAGAGCCAGAAACGATCCACGCTGCTGTTGCTTTACAAGGAAAGTTAATCAGCCCCACATTAACAGGTCAAATAACAGCCAAGGATATCCAGCAACCAGAGGTTAATCTGCATACGCTAAGCATTGATTTTACAGGTGACTTTACATCCTTAAATGCACAAATCGCTGCGAATTGGACGCATCCTAATACAACCTATATAGACCCAAATCAATCAGTACAACTACTCACTGGACAATACTCGCAATCATTGTCTTTTGCGGTGACGCCTCAGGATATTGTCGTAACCCTACAAACAATGGGCGTTAATTCCCCGCTCGGAAAGTTAGCATTAGCGCCGTACGGTCTTCGCCTTGTTCCTGGATATTTACGTTCAAGTAACGCAAACACACCGCATACCGACAAGGCCCTACTCAATATTGATCAATGGCAATTGATGCTACAAGACGAAACCGATGATGTGGTGGGAACATGGGAGATACAACCCATTGAACTAGCACTAAATGATACCGTGTATGAGTACTTTAAAGACGGTAATTTTACACCGATAGACATCAATATTTCGACGTTAAATATTCAGTCATTACTCAATTTAGCCAACCCCTTTTTAGCCAAACACATTACTATATCCACGGATGCAAGTATTGATGGAGCGGCACAGATTGCTTTATCAGGGGGCGCTGTTGAGCCACAAATAGATGTCATCGCTAACATTGGCGTGACACCGAGTGATTGGCAAATAACGCCTAAATTGGATGCGAGTATCACGCAAGCAAAAATAGATATTGCAGCACAATATCGTCTATTTGCAACGAACCAGCCATTGTCACTTAACTCCACCGGCACATTGGTAGGAGAAAAGTTAGGTGATATTCAATATCAACTAGTCATGGATGATAAGCTAACCTTATATACACAAGTAAAATCCGTTAACTTAGGACTAGTCGCACCATTTTTACCACAATTTAAACGGTTTACCGGTAACACCAGTGCTAACATCGCCTTAACCAAAGAAGGTCAATTACTTTCGTTGAACGGTATTCTTATTATTCCTGAACTTAATGTAGAAATAGAACAGTTAAATAAGAGTGCGGTCACACCTCATGGTGACATCATTATTACTCAACCCGTTGAACAAGGTTTTAGTAATCCCAATGCGGCATTCACAGAAGCGCCTCTGGATCTGTTAGCGAATATCCGAGTGTTAATCGACCCGTTACAAAAAAACACAGTAAAAGTCGCGGGGTTTGATTTTTCAACCAACTTGCAAGGTAGTGTTGAATTTTATTTAGCAAAACAGCAACCCAGTGTTATTGGCTCTATCACTTTAAACAACGGGCAATATCAAGCTTACGGTCAGGATCTGCTGATCCGGAACGGACAATTAATTTTTAATGGCCCAGCGAGTCTTCCGTTTATTCAATTGGAAGCGATCCGTAATCCTAAAAACATGAACGACGATGTGATTGCTGGATTAAAAATATCCGGTCTCCCAAACCAGTTAGATGCCCAATTATTTTCTGAACCTATGTTAGAAAACCCCAATATCTTATCGTATTTGATTCGCGGCAAAGATCTCAACGATGATTCCCAAGAAGGAAATTCAGTATTACTCACTAATGCGATATTAGGATTTGGCTTAGGCAAATCACAAGAGGCAATTTCTGAATTTGGTGATAAGATAGGCGTACAAAATTTACAACTATCCACTCAAGGACAAGGGGATAATGCTCAATTAGGGATCACCGGTCAATTGAGTGAGCGGTTATCAGTTGAATATAGAGTTGGTGTATTTAATGCGATTGCAGAGTTTGGGCTACGCTATAAGTGGTTACCTAATTTATATGTCGAAGCGACCAGTGGCGCGGAAAATGCCTTGGATGTGTTTTATCAGTTATCTTGGGGAAAGCGCGAAATCACTCCTCTTGCACCTGAGTTATCCCAGCCTGAAAAACCAGCCAAAAACTAATCTAACACATCCTCCAACCTCGAGTTGTCCGTCATGAGACGCTTTTCTTTAAAGGTATTTGCGCAAGTATTATCGCTAAAACATACTCGGCAGGATCTGAATGGCCTTGTTCTAACGCAGAACTAATGATGCGTTGTTTGAGTTGACGATCGAGTTTTATGGTCAAACGCGCATCAACTAAACATAACGTCCCACTTTTGGCAATATACGTTGATTGTGATTTCAAATGCCATTCCTTTTAATCTTTAAGTAATGACTACACGATAGCAAATAAAACGGTTATTGTGACCTGTTCACTCGACCAGTTTTGAAGTCTATCACCTTAGCATTTTCATCAAATCGGATAAGAAAAATATCCCCATAGTCAGATTCTTGTAAACTAATTTGTTGACCGGATAAAGTATTAACCAAAAACGGAGTCGTATTGCTATGGCCAACCACTAGGGCATCATGTCCAAGTAAAGCTAACTGTTGCGCAAAGGCTTGTAGTTGACGAGGATCATATGCTGTCACTGTCACCCCCTGTTCTAACGCAGTCGGCAATGCACTTTGTAATGTTCTTTTATACTGTGTCGAAAACACACTTTTGATTGGCTGCTGTGCGAGTAATCCGGCTAAATTTAATGCACGCCGTTGACCATCGGCTGTCAAAGGTGGATCATTAGGATGAAGCTCATCTGGACTTGTTACTTTTTCAAAATGCCGGACAAAATACACCGTATGAGCTTGAACAGCAACGCTGACTAGACTTAGACCAAAGCAGAGCGTTACGACCATGAGAATTGCTTGCCCGTTAATTGCTTTCATTGTTATAACGCGACTTGGACAGCAGCGGTAACGGCTAATCCCTTGTTAATCGCATCTTGAGTATCAACGCCGCGAGCTAATGCCACTCCCATTCGGCGCTGCCCTGACACCGCTGGCTTTCCAAATAAATATAACTCTGTTTGCGGTTGAATTAACGCCTCGCTTAATCCACTAAAGCTGACTTGTGAACTCTCACCAGCTACAAGTAAAGCCACTGAAGCACTCGGTCCATAAAAACTAATGTGCGGGATAGGTAAGCCTAAAAATGCACGTACATGTAAGGCGAACTCAGATAAATCTTGTGAAATTAACGTGACCATCCCCGTATCATGAGGACGCGGAGACACTTCACTAAAATACACATCATCGCCTTTGATAAATAGCTCAACACCGAATAATCCACGTCCACCTAACGCATCAGTGACTTGCTGAGCAATCTCTTGTGAACGTTGTAACGCTAGTGCCGACATTGCCTGAGGTTGCCATGATTCGCGATAATCACCATCTGCTTGGCGGTGACCAATTGGCTCACAAAAGTGTGTTCCTTGCACTGAGCGTACCGTTAACAATGTAATTTCATAATCAAAATCAACGAGCCCTTCAACAATCACTTTACCTTTCCCTGCACGTCCGCCTTCTTGGGCATAATCCCAAGCTAAATCAATGTCAGTATGACTACGGATCATACTTTGCCCTTTGCCTGAAGAGCTCATGATAGGTTTTACAATACACGGTAGACCAATGGTCGCAATCGCAGCAACAAACCCAGCTTTATCATCTGCAAATGCATACGTTGAGGTCGGTAAACCAAGAGTTTGGGCGACTAACGTGCGGATCCCTTCACGGTTCATCGTTAAATGAGCAGCTCGGGCGCTAGGCACGACATTAAAACCTTGTTGCTCTAAATCCAGCAAGGTTTGCGTGGCTATCGCTTCAATTTCAGGAACAATGAAATCTGGTTTTTCAGCTTCAATAATAGCCTGTAATTTA
Organism: Glaciecola sp. UBA983; assembly: GCA_002292215.1. Lineage (GTDB taxonomy): Bacteria > Pseudomonadota > Gammaproteobacteria > Enterobacterales > Alteromonadaceae > Opacimonas. The sequence continues at coordinate 41,361 of DBBN01000042.1, forward strand.
GCGCCATCAAGCATGGACACTTCATAACTACGATCAGCAACTTGCATCGCTGGAGCATTTGCATAGCGGTCAAGCGCAATCACTTCACAACCCAAGCGCTGGGCTGCAATCGCGACTTCTTTACCTAACTCTCCACTCCCGAGTAACAATACTTTGGTTGCGGTGCTTGAAAAAGGGGTGCCAATGGTGACTGACATACTGTCTCCTGATTTTATTACTGTATTTTGGGCAAACAACATTGTTTGAATTTTTTACTGGATCCACAACAACAGGGATCGTTGCGTTTAGATTTTACCGCGCCATTCCCTGCTAGCATCACACCATCTCGATAAAACCATTGCCCATCTTCTTGGACAAAAGTTGAACGTTCATGTAAGCAATACAAACACTTAGCTTCACTGTAGAATACTTTAAATTCAACTTCTCCATAAAACTGGCCTGCATCATTTGTGGATTGTGGTAATATTTTTGTATCGAGTACCCTTAACCCTATCCAAGTCGTTTGTGCGGCACTGTTGGCTATATCATAAACGGTTAAGTTTGCACGTTCAGCACTCGCATATGTGGCAACAATATAATCATATAAACCAAGCACATAGGCACTGTAACGCGAACGCATCAATGCTTGAGGTGTCGATGCAATGGCAGTTCCTTGATGCAACGGTAGACAACATTGTTGATACGCTGTCGCACAAGCGGGACAGGCTGTTGTCGGCGCAATAACAGCGCAAGCACGCTTAGCAAGCGCAGGTTCTGTAGTACTAGTTGGCATAATTATAAACATTAAATACGCGATAATATCGTTCTATCATAAGCTAACTGATAGCGAAACGACACAATATTTAAGGATCAGTGAGTTGAAAATCATCCACACATCAGATTGGCATTTAGGGCAAAGCTTCATTAATCAATCACGTAAACATGAGCATGCTTCATTTTTAGCATGGTTAATTGCGCAAGTGCAAACCCAAGAAGTAGATGCCGTCATTGTTGCGGGTGATATTTTTGATACAACCACACCACCGAGCTATGCGCGTGAAATGTACCACCAGTTTGTTACCCAGTTGCATGCCCTTAATTGCACATTAGTATTGTTAGGTGGCAATCATGATTCGGTAGCAATGCTCAACGAATCGTTACCATTATTACGCGCTTTAGGTACGCATATGATCCCAAATTCATTAGCTACGCCAGCAGAGCAAATCGTCCCTCTGAGCAATCGACAAACAGGTGCTATCGAGGCTATTGTGTGTGCTATTCCTTTCTTACGACCGCGAGATTTAGTGGTGGCGCAATCCGGTGAAGATGATTTATCCAAGCAAGCTCGATTTAAGGCGGCGATTACAGATCATTATGCCAACGTGTATCAAGCTGCGTTAAATAAACGTAAATCACTGGGGTTAAATATTCCGATTATTGCCACTGGCCATTTAACCGCGGTGGGGATTCAACCCAGTGAATCCGAACGGTCTATCTATGTTGGCACACTTGAAAACTATCCTAAAGAAGCTTTTCCACCGGCAGATTACACGGCATTAGGACACATTCATCGCCCTCAAGTCGTTAGTAACAGTCAGCATATCTATTACAGCGGCTCGCCTATTGCATTAAGTTTTGATGAATTAGGGGTGGATAAACGCGTGATGCTAGTCGAATTTGCAAACACGTCAGATGCTACCCACGTTAACCACGAACCCAAGTTTACGCCGCATCTGCGTTCAATCACCGTCCCTCGCTTTCAACCAATGCAAGAGTTAGAAGGGAAAATAGAAGAGATTAAAGCACAATTATTGACGTATCCTTTAGCAAACGATGCAGGAACGGCGTTACCGACATGGCTGTTGATTAAACTCACCGATGCAAACAGTATTCAAAATATTGCCAATACCATTGCAGAGTTTGCGCAAGACCGACATGTCGTGATCACCAAAATCATGCGGATCCGTTCACCTCAAGAACAAGCCTTACGTGCCCAACATCATGAAGTACTAACGCAACTAACTCCAAGTGATGTCTTCGCCAAACGCCTTGAAAGCGAAACCGAACTGAGTGATATTCAAAAAGAGCAGGTCAATAGCACCTTTAATGACATTATCACCAAAGTCACGACCGGTGTCCCCCTTGATGATATAACGGTTTATGAGGAGCCATTAGTATGAAGATCCTCAGTGTATTAATTGAAAATTTAAACTCGCTGCAAGGTAAATGGTATATCGACTTTACTACTCAAGCGTTTGTTGATAATGGTTTATTTGCGATAACGGGTCCAACCGGTGCGGGTAAATCGACAATTTTAGATGCAATTTGCATTGCGCTGTATCATGAGACACCGCGTTTATCGAGTTTGAGCAAAACCAACGCCGAAGTCATGAACAAGGATAAAGGTTTTTGTAGCGCAGAGGTACGGTTTGAAGTTCAAGGGCAAATTTATTTGGCAAAGTGGTCGATTCGACGTTCTAGAAATCGTGCCGATGGTAACCTCCAAGCGCCAACAGGCACGTTAACCTGTGAAACGACTAACAAAGATATTACGACCAAACTCAGTGATAAAGTCCCTGCAGTAGTGGCACTCACCAAACTCAATTTTAAACGTTTCACCAAATCAATGATGCTATCCCAAGGGGAGTTTTCAGCGTTTTTAAATGCAGGAGATAATGACCGTTCAGAGTTACTTGAGCAACTAACCGGCACGGAGATCTATTCGGATATTTCAAAACGCGTATTTGATGAACACAAACTTCTCAAACAAAAAATGGCGTTACTGATCACTGAACAATCAGCAAAAGACATATTAAGTGACACGGATAAAACTCAGTTAATAGATGATATTACCTCAACTCAAACGCAATTTTCAGCCGATAACACGCACTTAGAAAAATTAGTAGTTCATCAATACTGGTGGCAGCAACATACCCAATATTCAGCAGCACTCGATGAGGCTAACCATAATCTAACTGAAGCGAACACAGCTAAATTTGAACACCAAGACCAATTGGCACAGCTTAACCTCGCACGACCAGCTCACAAACTAACCCCATTATTCACTCGCCAAACGGAACTTCAACATCGATGTGATTTGTTACAACTACAGATCAAGGAGCAGCAAGACCAACTTCCAGCATTGAACTTAGAACTCACCGAGGCAGAATCAGCATTAAAGCAAGCTAATGCTGACTATACCGAGCAATTAACCCTACAAACCACACTAACCCAATTAGTTAATGAACAGATTATTCCGCTGGATACAAATATTGCAGCACAACAGAAACAAGCTGCCAAATTTGCTGAAGCGCTGGCCAAAACGAATGAAATTATTACTAAGACGAATACGGATCTAAAAACTGACAACAATGCATTATCGCTTCTCGAGTCCCAACGTAAGGATACGGCTGAGTATTTATCTAAGCACGTCGCAGACGGCTTATTGGCTGAACATATTGGTGTGTGGAAAGTAGAATATCAATCGTTACTGAAGCTAATGGAGTCTTTTACCAACGACTCGAAGCAATTACAAAGTGCTCATGTCAATGGTGTGCTAATGGGTTCGATTGATGACGTACAAAACGCTATAACCAAAGCCGTAGGGGATTTAGCTAATGCGGCAACGTTAAGTGCCACGAATGCATCGAGTGACTCTCATGACAATTCATCGCCCTCCCATTTATCGCCCATAGGTGCAATCCTAGCTGAGTCAGCCAATATTTCACTAGAGACACTGGCGACTTGTTCTCATTTTTATCAATCGCAAATCAAACTCGAACAAGAGTTATTGCGCTTATACGGTCAATTGATTGATTCACAAAAGTCTTATCGTACGTTAACGCTTGATCATGACACGTTACAATCCACATTACTTCAACAACAAACACAGCTCCCGATTTATAGCCAAAAAGCGCAATCGGATAAGACCATTCTTGAGCTTGCCAAAAATAATATGTCGATGCAGCAGCAACTTGCCACATATAGTCAGCAATTAACCGATCTGGATAATTGCCCGCTATGTGCAAGTACTGAGTTTGGAGATTATGAGACGTTACATTTGCACACTAATGAACAAGCTAAGGACGGCTCGTTTGCGCAACAATTAGCGCAGTATCAAACGGCACAACAAAAAAGTAGCGATGCCCTTAATCACTTAACGCAAAACATTAAAACCCAAGAGATAATGTTGCATAAAAACCTGACAGAGCAAGATGCATGTTCCGCCAAAATACGTGAATTAGAAACCCAGTGTATCGCAGGCGCAATCAAACTTGGCATCCATCTTCACTCGAAACAAGTCGAGCAATTACATCAATTACCAGCGCAATTGAACGCATTTGATTCTATAAGAGAAGCCCTAACACAGCTGCATCAATGTATTGACTTGGCGAGTAAACATCATGCGTTAGCCAAGCTTTCGACAGATGTAACGCAACAACAAAATAAGATATTAGCAGCAGTTCATCAAGTCGGTTTTATTCAACTAGAGACCATTGATACTGAAGGCATGTTTGCAGCATGGTTAAATCAAAAAAGTAACGATTTAACTCATTGGCAAGCCCAACAGAGTAAACAAGTGGATATCACTAAATCGATAAGCGAGATGACATCGCGTATTGCACTTAATCAGCAAATTGTTACCGAAGCCACCAAAGTTAACGCTCAAACTCGTGCAGAAGCGACAGTATTGCAAGATGAATTGACAGCAAATCAAACACAACGCCATGCCTTATTTGGTAGCCAAGATCCCAAGCAAGCCATGCATGATATGCGCTTGCTTATCGAAGGATCCAATACCCATAAAAACACGCAATTATCCAACCAACAAACCTTAGCCACTAAGCTTGCATCTCTCAATACTGCTATTTTAAAAGACAGCGAAGCGCTAGACCAAGAACATCTAAAGCTCATCTTAGCGCTAGCCCAGTTTAATGAAGCGTTACAAGCAAGTGTCTTTGCCTCTGAGGCTGAGTTTACTCAAGCATGTGTCAGCGAAGGGCTCTTAGAGCAGTTAATCGAGTTAGAAACCACGATCAATACTAAATTGACAGAAGCAACTTCGGTACTCAACCAGGCTAAGAAAAATTTACAACAACACCTCGCAGTCGAACAAGCTCAATATTATCAAACCATCCCCTCTGCTCAGGTTGATGAACAATTAACTCACCAACAGCAGAAATTTGCCACAATCAACGAACAATTAGGTCAGCTAAAAGGTCGATTAGTCGAGAACGACAAGCGCGAGCTTGCTATCAGCAAAATTAAAACGCAGATTGACGCGTTGCATGAGGAAATACAAACTTATGGCTATTTAGATGAATTGATCGGATCATCTGACGGCAAAAAATTTCGCAAATTTGCGCAAGGCTTGACCTTGGATAATTTGATCTATTTAGCCAACCTTCAATTAGTCGATTTTGATGGACGTTATGAGCTCAAACGCAAAGACAATCAATCTTTAGATATGGTGGTGGTGGATAGATGGCAAGGCGATACGGAGCGTGATACTCGCACTCTATCTGGTGGTGAAAGCTTTTTAGTGAGTCTGGCATTAGCGTTAGGTTTATCAGACTTAGTCAGCCAAGAGATCTCAATCGATTCACTCTTTTTAGATGAAGGATTTGGTACGCTAGATAGCGATACCCTAGATACGGCATTGGATGTGTTAGATACGCTAAATGCAAAAGGTAAAATGATTGGTGTGATATCGCATGTAGAAGCGATGAAACAGCGTATTCCTCTACAAATTAAAATCACTAAACAGAGTGGATTAGGGATCAGCACCTTAGATGAACAATATCGTTATACAGAGACTTCTCTAAAACCGTTGCTTTCAGCGCAATGATGCGCGATATTAGCGCCTTTGTGACAATGCCTAGTAATCACTAGCATTGGCTTACCGTGTTTTAGATGCTTGCAACAGTACACAATAGGAATTTTTAATGGATGTTTCGCACATGATGAATGAGATCATTCACACATTACAATCTTTTGCCTTCGATCTAGGTACCCTGTCATTCTCGTTATATGACATTATCCGAGTCTGTTTGATTGGGTTAGTTGTTTTACTGATCGCTCGGCTCATCAATAACTACGGCAAAAAACTAATCAAACGTCAAAAACGCCTTGATGTCCGCACCAAAGAAGTACTTACCAAAGTATATGAAGTGGTCATCTTTTGTATTGTCGCATTGATGCTACTCAACATATTGGGGATCAACCTGACTACTCTCGCCGTCTTTGGTGGCGCAGTCGGTGTCGGTTTAGGACTCGGGTTACAGTCTATTGCCTCAAACTTTATCTCAGGGATCATCATCCTGCTCGATAATTCGATTACGATTGATGATTACATTGAAATTAATGCAGACCAAAAAGGCTTTGTTAGGGAGTTTCGCATGCGCTACACCGTCTTAGAAACCTATGACGGCAAAGATATTGTGGTGCCGAATGAAACATTTATTTCCTCCACCTTCATCAATTGGTCTCACAAAGATCCAAAACAGCGTTATCGCGTCGATTTTTCAGTGGCTTACGACACTGACGTGCGTGCGATGGTTGAGTTAATTAAAGATGCGGTGGGCGCGCACCCGCAAGTTATCAACGGCAACAAGTACCCGATAGAAGAACGACCTGATTGTGAGATAGATAGTTTTGGTGATTCGGGGATCAATATGTTTGTTGAGTTTTGGATTTTAGGTATTGATGATGGTAAAAATCGTGTTGGAGGGGATTTAAACCTGATTATTCTTGAAACACTCAAAAACAATGGCATTGCAATTCCATTCCCACAACGTGAAGTTAAAATCATTTCGCAACCTGCGCCATAACTCGACGCAAGTTGCTTTGATCTACTTAGCTTTGTGTAGCTTATTTTTGCGTTTATCTAAAAACGTTGTTGACCGTTCACCCAGGTTTGTAACACTTTGGTGTCACGGATTAAATGCGGGCTAATCGCAAAGATATCTCTATCAATCACAATGAAATCTGCTTTTTTGCCCACTTCTAATGTACCTATATCCTTATCTTGAAAACCGGCATACGCAGCGTCTAAGGTAAACCCTCGGAACGCTTGTGCTAGCGTTACACGCTGTTCTGCTACCCAACCATCAGCAGGTTGTTGCTGCGCATTTTGGCGGGTCACTGCAGCATGTAGTCCATGAAATGGATTGGCAAGTTCCACCGGGAAATCCGAGCCAAACGCGATACGCGAACCTTGTTTAAGAAACGTTTGCCACGCATACGCCCCTTTTAATCGGGCTGCGCCAAGGCGATCTTCTGCCATATTCATGTCACTGGTGGCATGAGTCGGTTGCATGGATGGAATAATGCCATATTGCTTAAACAACGGGATATCCTCAACTGCAATAACTTGTGCATGTTCAACCCGATGACGTTCAGTATTTTCTGGAAACTCGCCAAATGTCTGGGCAAATTGTTGTAACGCTAAGCGATTGGCACGATCCCCTATGGCATGGTAATTAAGCTGAAAATCTGCACCTAAAATCGTCCGAAACACCTGCGGTAACTCTTCTTGTGGTGTGACTAATAATCCATGATTATCAGGATCATCTGAATAAGGTGCTAATAGTGCAGCGCCGCGACTGCCTAATGCGCCATCACCATAAACTTTTACACTACGAATACTGAGCATGCTTGACGGATCAGAGATATGACCTCGAGCAAGCATTTGTGCTAATTGAGGATCGGTCGCAGCAATCATTGCATAGATCCTCACTCCTAAGGCGTGCGCTTTAGCTTGCTCTTGATAAAAATGATAAACCGAATGGGGAATACCGGCATCATGCATGCTCGTAATGCCTACCGATAATAAATGTCGAGTCGCAGCATCCAATTGTGCAGTTAACGCCTCCTCGTCAGGCTGAGGTAATAATGCTTCGACTAAAGTCATCGCATTATCAATCAGTATGCCTGTGGGCTGACCTTGCGCATCTTTGACAATTTCACCACCGGCAGGCGATGTGGTGTCAGCAGTGATCCCTGCCAATGCCAACGCTTTACTATTGACCCAAATCGCATGACTGTCAATACGTGAAAGCATAACTGGACGATTGGGTAAGGCAATATCTAACGCCGTTTTAGTCGGAAATTCAGGTTTATCCCATAGCACTTGATTCCAACCTCGACCGACAACCCATTGTTCGTCATTCGCACTAGCTTTTGCGACGAAACTCGTGACTCGTTGAATCGCCTCTTGCTCAGAGATTGTCCCGCGTAAATCCGCTTCTAATAAATTTTGTCCCAATCCTAACATATGCCCATGAGCGTCAATCAAACCGGGGAGTAAGGTTTTGCCTTGCCCGTCAATTCGAACAGGCTCTCCAATCACATCTAGTGCGTTACCAATCGCCAAGATCCGGTCGTCCAGAATTAACATTTCGGAAAATTGGAGTAACTCTCCCTTGTTATTTAATGTGTAACCATTAACATTACTGATCAATGTCTGAGCAAGTGCCTTATCAGTCGTGGCTGCACTGACCGTGCTTATCCCAAACACCATACAGCTGACGGTGGCTATAATCTTGATAACCCTGTGATAGCCATTTTGATTACAATGATGATTCAATCCCAACATACTCTCTAACTCCTGATTTTTTTTCATTGTGCGTTTATTCACAGACTCACGCAAGCGCAAAATTAACTGCAGCTTGGGCATGAATTGCCGTAGTATCATAGACAGGCACATCGGTATCACTGGTCGAAATTAATAGTGCGATTTCGGTGCAGCCTAAAATAACAGCTTGTGCCCCTTGCTGCGCTAACGCATCAATGATGTCTTGATACACTCGTCGTGAAGTGTCATGTATTTGGCCTAAACATAACTCATTATAAATAATATTATGTACCAAAGTACGCTGGGCTGATGATGGCAAGACCACCTCAAGCCCAAATTCTTGAATTAACCGCGATGTATAAAAATCTTGTTCCATCGTATAACGCGTCCCTAATAACCCGACTCGCGTAATACCATCGGCAATCAATTGTTGTGCGGTTGCATCTGCTATATGGAGTAAAGGGACCGATAATTGAGATTGGAGTTGAGGGGCTAGTTTATGCATCGTGTTCGTACAAATAACCAGACAATCCGCGCCTGCTTGCTCTAATGATTGCGCCGCAGTGGTTAATATTTGCGCCAATGCAGCCCAGTTATCAGACTGTTGTAACGCGGCGATTTCTGCAAAATCAACGCTGTGCAAACATATCTTGGCTGAATGCAACCCACCTAACTGGGCTTTTACCCCTTCGTTGATGGCTTGATAGTAGCTCACTGTTGATTCCCAGCTCATCCCGCCGAGCAGACCAATTGTTTTCATAATCCATTCCATGTGCTTTAATATATACAATCCAAGGATACACACCCGTCACCCTTTAGGACAGCTTTCATGCTTAATCAAATTCACTATCAATTTGCCACTGCTCCAGAGGCTAATCGTTTTTTAAACGAGTTAAAGCACTGGTCAAAAGGGCAAGTGAGTGCAAAACTATATAAGTCCTCGCGCAGTGTGTCGGTGAGTTATGAAATTGATAGTTCAGGCTTTGACTATACTATTTCAGATCTCGATGATTTAGCACAAACTTATAATGGTGAGGAAATCTAATGGCGGTTGCAGCTGCATTACATATTTTGGTAAAAACCGAAAAACAAGCAAACGAAATTTTAGTAATGCTCAACAAGGGCAAACCTTTTGGCGTACTAGCAAAAAAATACTCCACCTGCCCTTCCAGTAAAAAAGGCGGTGATTTAGGCGAGTTTAGACGTGGACAAATGGTAAAACAATTTGATGATGTCGTTTTTAAAAAACCTATTTTGACTGTTCATGGTCCAGTGAAAACCAAATTTGGTTATCATTTAATTAAGACCTTGTATCGTAACTAAGTTATTTGTCCCCCTGACGAGCATTCATATACGCAGGTAAATACAATTGCTCTTCTTGCAATTTACATCTGACCAATTGCGCAAGTGTTTTGATTTTTAATTTTTTCATCAGTTGTGAGCGATGCACTTCGACGGTTCTTTCACTGATGCCAAGATCCGCTGCGATCACTTTATTCATATCACCATTAGCCACACGAGAAAAAATTTGCCGTTCGCGGTCTGATAACAACGCCAACTTACTTTGTAATTCACCGGCCATCCACTGCTGTTTATGGCGGCTAGAGGCGATGAGTAATGCTTGATTGATCCGCTCGAGTAAATCTTGCTCCCTAAACGGCTTACGAATAAAATCTAGTGCACCTTGCCTCATTGCTTCCACTGCCATTGGAATGTCACCGTGACCCGAGATGAAAATAATAGGCAACGTGGAATGTAATTTTTTGAGGTGAATTTGTAACTCTAACCCCGACATGTTTGGCAAACGAATATCGAGTAATAAGCAGCCGTTCATAATCGGGGTGAAATCGACTAAAAAATCTCGTGCATTGGCATATACGCTTACAGTTTGCCCAGTAGTTTCTAATAATAATTGCAGCCCATCGCGAATGCCTGCATCGTCATCAATGACGTAGACTACTTGTTGTTCCCTATCCATTGTGTCAATTGAGTTAATCTTCGGTGCATTAACCATAGTTTGCTGCTGATATTTTTGCAATATCAATAGTCATATGTGGTTGACCACATTTCGCGTCGGTCATCTCTAATTGCTGCTGCGCAGCATCCATTGTTACAGTGACTAAAGTTGATTATCTGCATCCAGATCAACACATTGGTCACCCTTTACCGGCACAATAATACCCAGCAGCTAACAATTAAGGAATAATGAGAATGCCAACTGAATCTCAACAACAAATTATCGATAAAGCGATTCATGCCACTATGGCGCGGTTTACTGCCGGACTCTCACCCAGTGCATTAATGGTTGCTTATGCCGATTGGGCCCAGCATTTATTCTCATCGCCAGGCAAACAAGCCTTATTAGTCGAAAAAGCGGCACGCAAAGCAGCACGTCTCTATGGTTATGTTGGAGCATGTAGCGGGACAGAAGAGGCCTCATCTCCTTGTATTGAGCCATTACCATTTGATCACCGCTTTGAGGACCCCACATGGCAGAAATGGCCATATAACATTATGTATCAATCATTTTTGTTAAAGCAACAATGGTGGTCAAATGCGACTACCGATGTGCGTGGCGTTACTCCGCAACACGAAAAAGCCATGGAGTTTTCGACCCGCCAAATCATGGATATGTTTTCACCCTCCAATTATTTACTGACTAATCCTGAATTAATGAATCAAACGGTGAGCGAAAATGGACAAAATTTGGTGCGGGGTTGGCATAACTTGTTGGATGATTGGCAAAGGACTACTGGCGGAAAGCCTCCGCCGGGCACTGAAGCTTTTATCACTGGCGAAAATGTCGCAATCACGCCTGGTAAAGTTGTTTATCGCAATCACTTAATTGAGATGATCCAATATTCGCCAGTTACAGAAACGGTTCATCCAGAACCTATTTTAATCGTGCCTGCGTGGATCATGAAATACTACATTTTGGATTTATCACCGCATAATTCATTGGTGAAATATTTGACCGAACAAGGGTTTACCGTCTTCATGGTATCTTGGAAAAACCCCGATGCTGATGATCGTGATTTAGACATGGCTGATTATCGTGAATTAGGGATCATGCGCTCGATTAATACGATTAACACGATCGTCGGCAAACACCCGATTCATGCCATTGGTTATTGTTTAGGAGGCACATTGCTCTCCATTGCTGCAGCAACCATGGCGCAGCAGCGTGATAATCGACTCGCTTCGATGACCTTATTAGCGGCACAAATAGACTTTACCGAAGCAGGTGAACTGATGCTGTTTATCAATGAAAGCCAAGTCACATTTTTAGAAGACATGATGTGGGAACAGGGTTATTTAGATTCTAAGCAAATGTCCGGTGCTTTTCAATTATTGCGCTCCAACGATTTAATTTGGTCGCGTATGGTACATGACTATTTAATGGGGCATCGGAGCGAAATCAACGACTTAATGGCGTGGAATTCTGACGCGACGAGGATGCCATACAAAATGCATTCACATTATCTACGCCAATTATTTCTTAATAATGATTTAGCAGAGGGGAATTATTTAGTGGATGGCAAACCCATTTTCATGTCAGACATTCGCATTCCCGCTTTTGTTGTCGGTACTCAACAAGACCACGTCGCCCCCTGGCGTTCGGTCTATAAATTTCATTTACTCAGTGATACTGATGTCACTTTTGTATTAACCAGTGGTGGTCATAATGCCGGTATTGTCAGCGAACCAGGTCATCCGCGACGTCATTATCAAATATCCACAACTACTAAAGATGCTAATTATACCGATACGGATACTTGGATCATTAAAAATCCAGATCATGAAGGTTCTTGGTGGCCTGAGCTTGTCGATTGGTTAACCCAACTCAGCAGTCCTAAAACCACGCCACCGTCGATGGGCGCACCGGATAAAAACCTACCAGTGATATGTGATGCCCCAGGCACTTACGTACTGGTTAAATAAGGAGCAACAATATGCAAGCACTCAGCAATTTGTTACAAGGAAAGCGTGGATTAGTGGTGGGAATTGCTAATAACAAATCAATTGCAGCCGGCTGTGCTGAGGCATTCGCTAATGCTGGTGCAGAGCTCATTGTGACCTATCTCAATGAGCTTACCAAGCCCTTTGTTAAACCTGTTGCAACCAAAGTGAATGCCACTGCGTTATTGCCCTTAGATGTCCAAATCGATAACCAACTCGAAGCGGTTTTTGCCCATATTGCCGATACTTGGGGCAATCTCGATTTTGTGCTGCATTCGATTGCGTATTGTCCCCAAGAAGATTTGCATGGTCGCGTGACCGACTGCTCGCGGGATGGATTTGCCCAAGCGATGGATATTTCCTGTCACTCGTTTATTCGTATGGCGAAACTTGCTGAACCATTAATGCCTAATGGTGGCTGCTTATTAACGGTCAGTTATTACGGAGCCGAAAAAGTGGTTGAACATTACAACATAATGGGTCCGGTGAAAGCAGCCTTAGAATCTTCAATGAAATACTTAGCAGCGGAGCTGGGGCCAGTCGGCATTCGCGTTAATGCTCTGTCTCCGGGTCCATTAGAAACTCGGGCTGCATCTGGGATCGCCTTTTTTGATGAGTTAATTAACAAAGCTCGTGCAGAAGCACCAAAGCGCCAATTAGTCACAATTGAAGATGTAGGCAATGTGGCCGTTGGGTTAGTCAGTGATGCCTCGAAAAGTGTGACTGGCAATATTACCTATGTCGATGCTGGCTTTCATATTATGAGTTGAGCGCAAATAAACAGCGTCTTAGAAAAACTACATAATTTACAACATGACCTGCTATTGATAACTGGAAGACACACATGGAATACATTGAAAACAAAACATTTGCAGAGATTGCGGTAGGCGATAGCGCAGAACTCGTGCGAGTGTTACAGCCCAAAGACATCGAATTATTTGCCGTCATGTCTGGCGATATCAATCCTGCCCATGTTGATTTGGAATATGCACAATCTGATATTTTTCATAAAGTAATCGCCCATGGGATGTGGGGTGGTGCGTTAATATCAGCAGTACTCGGCACCCAACTACCCGGTCCTGGAACGATTTATCTTCATCAGTCACTGGATTTTATCCGCCCTGTAGGTATTGGCGATAAGGTGATTGTCAAAGTAACCGTCAGCGAAAAATTTCCTGAAAAAAACCAACTCATATTAGCCTGTGAATGTATCAACCAAGATGGCGAGTTGATAATTAAAGGCGAAGCAAAAGTCATCGCACCTACGGAAAAAGTGCGTCGTCCACGCGTTATTATGCCGGAAGTCCACTTGCATGAAACCGGTGCGCATTATCGCAAGTTATTAGCTGCGACTCATGATATTGCCCCCATCCGCGTGGCTGTCGTGCATCCTTGTGATGATTTGTCTTTAAGTGGTGCGCTGGAAGCACAGCGTCAAGGCGTGATTATTCCGATTTTAATCGGTCCAAAAGCGAAAATCATGAGTGTCGCTCAAACGTTAGATTGCAATTTATCTAATATCGAAATTATTGATGTTGCGCACAGTCACGCCGCCGCGGAACGAGCGGTTGTGGAAGTCCGCAAACATCATGTCGATGCGATAATGAAAGGTAAACTGCATACCGATGAACTCATGGATGCCATCGTTGATAGCCAAAAAGGCTTACGTACTGAGCGCCGCATGAGCCATATTTTTGCGCTAGATGTCCCGACCTACCATAAGCCATTATTTATTACTGATGCGGCTATCAATATTGCGCCAAACTTGGCAATCAAAGCGGATATAGTGCAAAACGCTATTAACCTTTTGCATGCACTTGATACCCCTAAACCTAAAGTTGCGATTTTATCAGCGGTCGAAACAGTCAATGTGAATATTGCCTCTACTGTTGATGCCGCAGGTTTGTGTAAAATGGCGGACCGTAAACAAATTACAGGCGGAATATTAGATGGCCCCCTAGCATTTGATACTGCTATATCAAAATCTGCCGCCTTGACCAAAGAACTCATTTCAGACGTTGCTGGGGATGCGGATATCTTAGTCGCACCGGATCTCGAAGCAGGCAATATGATTGCCAAACAACTAATCTATTTAGCCGGAGCAGAATCAGCAGGGATAGTGCTTGGCGCTTCTGTGCCTATCATATTAACCAGTCGCGCAGATGGTAAATTATCCCGGTTGGCGTCTTGTGTCCTGGCCCAATTATATGTAACACATGTGCGGAAAACTATTGTATGAAAGACGCAGTCCTCGTCATCAACTCAGGCTCATCCAGCATCAAATTTGGGGTGTATGCGTTGAGTGCGGCTAAACCCTTGATGCTGTTACGGGGAAAAATCACGCTAATACCTAGGCAACCTGTGTTAACGCTATATGATGAAGCAACGGACAGTTGGCAAGCCGACTCGTCCATTACATTCACTGATAATGCATCTCAGCAAGCAGATCACGCTACCATTTTACCCCAACTGATCACTTGGTTAACTGATACTCAGCATGGCTATCGCATCGCCGCGGTCGGTCATCGCGTAGTGCATGGTGGACAGCATCTTACACAACCCGTTAGGCTCACCCCTGCAATCATGCTGGAATTATCTACTTTGGTATCCCTAGCTCCGTTACATCAACCACATAACCTCAAAGCCATTGACGTCATTAGCCAATGGAATGAGCACATTCCTCAAATTGCCTGCTTTGATACAAGTTTTCATTCGACTCAGCCTGAAATCGCCAGGTGGTTTGGCTTACCTCGACACTTAACAGAACAAGGGATTCTACGCTATGGTTTTCATGGTCTGTCCTATGAATATATCGCTGCTAATTTGCCGCATTATTTGGGTGAGCGCGCTAAGGGCAGGATCATCGTGGCTCATTTGGGTAATGGTGCCAGTATGTGCGCATTAAAAAGCCGTCGCAGTGTCGCTACCAGTATGGGATTTACCGCACTCGATGGGTTAATCATGGGGCAACGCTGCGGCGCATTGGATGCGGGCGTCGTGTTACATTTATTGCAACAGCATCATCTCAGCCCCGCGGCAATCGAACATATGCTATACAATGAATCAGGCCTAAAAGGCGTATCCGGTATTAGTAATAATATGCAAGTGCTTACTACAAGCACTCACCCTCACGCGCAGCAAGCCATCGACTTATTTTGTTATCGTGCAGCGCGTGAACTGTCTTCTTTAGTTTGTGCTATTGATGGCATCGATGCCATCGTGTTTACTGCCGGTATTGGTGAACATTCGGCACTGGTCCGCGAACGTATTTGTGGGCACCTTGGTTGGCTCGGAGTGGCACTAGATCCTATTGCCAACCAGCACCATCATTCAGTCATTAGCCCAGTAAAATTCCCCATAACCACACTTGTCATCCCCACCGATGAAGAAAGTGTTATTGCTCAATCAACCCTTGCATTAATGTATGACTCGACAGATTCAAAGGAAATCCATCATGCCTAAACCTCCCTTTAAATTAGTGGCTATCATCATTATTATTGGCGTCATTGCAGTATTTAGTTGGCAGAGTTGGCAGCAAAACCATGACCAAATTCCCAGTGATTTTGCCTCAGGTAATGGTCGTATTGAAGCCGACCAAGTCGATGTGACCACTAAATATGCCGGTCGCGTCAAACAGCTTTTCGTCCAAGAGGGGGATTTAGTCAGCGTCGGTCAGATATTGGCAACGATGGATACCATCCTACTAGACGCGGAGTTGGCGCAAGCGCAAGCCCAATTAGCGCAAACACACGCATCGGTTATTGAAGGTGAAGCAGTGGTAAAACAACGAGAAAGCGAGCTCAAACTCGCTCGCTTAGAATATGAACGAGTACTCCTATTAGCCCAAACAGGATCGATATCACAAAGTAGCGCAGACCAAAAACAGACAGTCTTTGCGACTGCAAATGCTGCACTCGCTGCCGCAAAAGCCCACACCAATACATTAAGGCAATCAGTCAATGCAGCGAAAGCGGCCGTGACTCGGATCCAAACACAAATCGATGATTCTA
The DNA here is from genome assembly GCA_002292215.1 of Glaciecola sp. UBA983. Lineage (GTDB taxonomy): Bacteria > Pseudomonadota > Gammaproteobacteria > Enterobacterales > Alteromonadaceae > Opacimonas. The sequence goes on from DBBN01000042.1 coordinate 57,885, forward strand.
CCTTAACGGCGCCAGTAATGGGGCGGGTACTCTATCGTTTAGCCCAACCTAGTGAAGTATTTCCAAGTGGAGGTAAAGTGCTGACGTTGATTAATTTAGGTGAAATATACATGGAGGTATTTTTACCATCGGCACAGGCTTATCTCACTCCTATTGGCAGCGAGGCACGCATTAAACTCGACATGCTCGATTTTGCAGTCCCTGCGAAAGTGAGTTTTGTGTCACCGATTTCACAGTTCACACCCAAACAAGTAGAAACACACGATGAGCGCGATAAGCTCATGTTTAGAGTCAAAGTTAGAGTGCCTCATGAACTGGTACTCAGCCATATTAATCAAGTAAAAACAGGCGTTCGTGGCGTTGCCTATATCCGTTTAATGCCACAACAAGGTTTACCTCCCTCCCCTTGGCCTGATTTTTTAACGCAATTACCACCGCAGCCCGCTCCAGAGTTAGCGCCGGAGCTAACTCCTGAATTAACGTCCAAGTCAACGCTTAAGGTGCAGGAGCGTTAAACGTGTCAGCATTAAATACCAATGTGGTGAGCGCACAACACATCACCCATACATACAAAAAAAAGGTTGCGTTAAATGCTATCAGTGTATCGATCCCTGCAGGGAAAATGGTGGGATTGATCGGACCTGATGGTGTAGGAAAGTCGACATTAATGGCGTTGATCTCTGGTGCGAGAAAACTTCAGCAAGGTTCGCTGCAGGTACTTGGCGGCGATATTGATAACACTGATGAACGCGCAGTAATAGGACCACGAATTGCATACATGCCACAAGGACTCGGCAAAAATTTATATGCCGAATTGAGCGTACAAGAAAATTTAGACTTTTTTGGTAAGCTATTCAATCAAACCGATGCTGAACGTGCAACACGCATTGCAACGTTAACCCGAGCCACCGGCTTACACGCATTTGTGCACCGCCCCGTTGGTAAATTATCCGGCGGCATGAAACAAAAACTGGGACTATGCTGTGCCTTGATCCATGATCCTGATTTATTATTGCTCGATGAACCTACAACGGGAGTCGATCCTTTATCGCGCCAACAATTTTGGGCATTGATTAATTCCATCCGCCAAGTCCGGCCAAAAATGAGTGTATTAGTGTCTACGGCATATATGGATGAAGCAGAACAATTTGATTATTTAATTGCAATGGATGCAGGTAAAATTCTTAATCAAGGCTCCCCACTATCAATGAAAGCAATAACGGATTCGCCTGATTTAGAAACGGCATTTTTACGCTTATTACCAGCAGAGAAACGTGCCAATCATAGCGAATTAGTGATCCCTCCACTCAAATCGACAAGTGTTGAACCCGCTATCGTGGCTGAGGATCTGACCAAGAAATTTGGCGATTTTACCGCCGTAAACCAAGTCAGTTTTGAAATTCAACAAGGCGAGATATTTGGCTTTTTAGGTTCTAATGGTTGTGGCAAAACCACCACAATGAAAATGTTGACAGGCTTATTACCCCTAACCAGTGGCAGGGCGTATTTATTTGGTAAAGAAGTCGATGCTGATGATATTAATATACGTCGCCGCGTTGGTTTTATGTCTCAAGCGTTTTCGTTATACGGCGAACTGACCGTCGAACAAAATTTACTGTTACATGCTCGCTTGTATCATTTGACACCTGAGCACACTGCAGTACGTATCGCAGAATTAGTACAGCGCTTTGGCCTATCACCGTATCTCGATAGCACGGCCTCCGCCCTACCTTTAGGTATGCGTCAACGATTATCCTTAGCGGTTGCCGTGTTGCATGAACCCGAAATGTTGATTTTGGATGAGCCAACCTCCGGCGTCGATCCGGTTGCACGCGATGGATTTTGGGAATTATTAGTCTCGCTATCACGTCATGATAATGTCACGATTTTTATATCTACACATTTTATGAACGAGGCTATGCGCTGTGATCGTATTTCCTTGATGCATGCGGGTGAAGTATTAGTCTATGGTACACCACAACAACTCATCGACAACCAAGCCGCCTCAACATTAGAAGAAGCGTTCATTGCGTATTTACAGCATACAGTGGCAATAGATAAATTATCGGTTCCAGTAGTAGCAGTTCCGCTCAGTCCTCCTGTTAAGACGGCTCATTTTTCGCGATTTAGTATCCATCGCTTGTTCGCATATAGTTATCTAGAAACAATGCAAGTACTGCGTGATCCTATTCGCTTATCGTTTGCATTTATTGGTAGTGCGTTGTTGTTAATGGTGGTGAGTTACGGTATTTCATTGGATGTTGAAGCATTGCGCTATGCAGCCTTAGATAATGATCAAACACCAGAAAGCCGCGCGTACTTAAATCAATTTACCGGCTCACGCTATTTTCTTAATCAACCGGAAGTAAGCAGTATCGGTGCATTAGAAACACAACTGCAAGCCAACCAGATCGCATTGGCGATAGAGATCCCTTCAGGCTTTGGTAAAACCCTCAAAAAAGGGCTTTCCCCATCCGTATCAATTTGGATTGATGGCTCCAATACTACTCGCTCAGGCACCATAGCTGGTTATGTTAATGGCGTACACGCTCAATATATTGCTCAGCTATATGCTAAATTAGGAATCGATCTAGCCTCAAAAGCAAACATTACCATCGAATCTCGGTATCGGTTTAATCCTGCATTTGAATCCATTTATTCAATTGGCCCTAAAACACCGGCATTACTACTCTTGTTATTTCCTGCAATCTTGATGGCAGTTAGCATTTCACGTGAAAAAGAAATCGGCACTATTACTAATTTTTATGTCACCCCCACGCATAAATTCGAATATTTATTAGGTAAGCAATTGCCATATATCGTTATTGGATTATTGAATTTTTTAATTTTAACCTTAATGGTCATTGTGATTTTGCAAGTTCCGTTAAAAGGTAGTTTTGTTGGATTGTTCATTGGCGCGTTCTTTTATGTCTTTGCGTCGACGGGGTTTGGGTTATTGATCGCATCGATCACCCGTTCTCAAGTGGCATCCATTTTTGCTACGGCCATCTTATGCATGCTGCCGACATTACAATTTTCAGGGATATTTCAACCCACCTCGACCTTAGAAGGAGCTGGCAAGGTGTTTGGTACACTGTGGCCGGCAACCTATTACATGCACTTGAGCGTCGCTGCGTTTACAAAGGGGCTGGTGTTTTGGGATCTCATTCCTGATATCTTGGTGCTCATGTTATTCGGCCCTATCTTTGTCAGTATTTCCGCTGTTATCCTCAAAAAACAAGAGGATTAACTGATGCATCAATGGCGCAATATAGCTTGGTTAGGCATTAAAGAGATCCGCAGTGTGCTGAGTGATTTTATGCTTGTCGTGTTAATCATTTATTCATTTAGTTTAGCTATTTACGCAGAATCAACTGCCAAAAGTGAAGCCGTCAATAACGCCTCTGTCGGGATTATTGATGAAGATCACTCCGCGTTATCGCGTGCCATCGTCAATGCGTTGTATCCGCCGTATTTTAAGCCGCCAATCATGCTCGAAGCTAACGCCGTGGATCAAGCTATGTTCGATGATAAGTATATGTTTGTGATTAGTATTCCTCCCAAATTTGAAGCATCGATTAGACAGGCTCGCCAGCCGACTATTCAAATCGATATTGATGCAACGGCAGTAGCTCAAGCAAGTTTGGGCAATAACTACATTCAAAATATTATTAACCAAGAAGTGAGTTATTTTGCAGCTCGAGAAAACATTATATCTGCGGCACCAGTTAACTTAGTGCTGCATACAGCCTACAACCCGAATGGCATAGGTATGTGGTTTAATTCGATCAATGCAATAGTCAATCAACTCACCATGTTGACGATTATTTTAACTGGCGCCGCATTATTACGAGAACGTGAGCACGGCACGATTGAACACTTATTAGTGATGCCCTTAAACACGTTTCAAATTGTAATGGCCAAAATCAGTGCTAACTCGCTCATCATCTTAACAGCGTTTGTATTGTCGTTATTTTTAACGATAGACAATGCACTTCATGTGCCCATATTAGGCTCTAAAGGCCTATTGATCGCAGGTACAATCTTATATTTATTTTCAGTGGCGTCCATTGGTATTTTTTTGGGTACGATCGCGCAGTCAATGGCGCAATTTGCGTTATTAGTGTTAATGCTGATCATACCGATGATGATGCTTTCCGGGGGCATATCTCCCATCGAAAACCAACCAGATTTCATTCAACCTGTCACGTGGTTATTACCCTCCAGGCATTATATGGCGTTTGCCCAAGCAGTTGTATTTAGAGGGGCTGAATTGGAATTGGTGTGGCAAGAAATGGTTATTATTGCTGGCTTAGGACTTGTGTTTTTTAGTAGTAGTGTGGCGTTGTTTAGACGGTCTTTGACGTTAAACGATTAAATCGACACTTTCATTGACACGGATCAACCTCAGATAGATATGACCCACTAAGCTTAGAAAGAGATTAAGAGACTTATTCGGCAATACATTTGCCTACACAACAACTAACACATCCACTAAAACTGGGAGATACCATCATGAATATACCCCGAGGATTATGCTGTACCTTTTTAATTATTAGCACCGCAACTAGCTTGACCGGCTGTGACCAAGGTGTAGATTCACCGCGCGGGTTTAGCTTACCACAAGGTGATGCGGTTGCCGGAGAACAAGCTATTATCAAGCATCGTTGCATGGCATGCCACACCATAGAAGGGCTTGATGGTAGTGCGCTGCCTAGTGAATTACCTCACAAAGTTGAGTTAGGAGGTTCATCGCCCAAAATCACTACTTATGCAGAGCTAGTGACAAGCATCATTAATCCCTCGCATCGTATATCACGTGGACCGCACTGGGAAACGACTGACGGAGAATCTCACTCATTGATGAAAAATTACAATGATGTGATGACCGTCACGGAGTTGACTGATGTAGTCACGTATTTACAACCTAAATACGCAGTCAAGCCGCTGCCCTATACCCCTTATTCGCAATATCATATTCAATAATTGTATGCCAAAAACCCACAGCCACACTGCGGCAACTAGTCCTTCTCAAGCATGGCACACGCTAGCGTGTGCTGATGTCTTAACCCATTTACAATCATCCACGAAAGGATTAACTCAAGCGCAAGCTGAACTGGCACGACATCAATATGGCCCCAATTCCCTTCCGGAAGGTAAGTCTGCGAATATCGTTCAGCTGTTTTTTAGGCAATTTGGCGAAGTAATGACGATTATTTTATTAATCGCAGCCGTGATCTCTGGTGCCGTTGGTGAATTCAAAGATGCCAGTATTATCATGGTGATTTTAACCTTGAATGCAGGGCTCAGTACGATCCAGGAATTTCGCGCCCAACAAGCCTTAAGCGCATTAAAAAAACTCGCCTCCCCTTTAGCCAACGTTTATCGAGATGGCAAAATACAGCCTTTATCCGTTAATATGCTCGTACCGGGTGATGTAGTGGTATTAGGTCAAGGCGACATCGTGCCAGCGGATATTCGGATTATTACTGAGCACAATATCCAAATTGATGAAGCGGCATTAACTGGTGAGTCAATGGCGGTATGTAAACACACACAACCAACCGGCAATGCCCAAGTCGCTATAGGTGACAAAATCAATATGGCATTTAGCAGCACCATAGTGACTATGGGTACCGCAGAAGGAGTGGTTGTGGCGACAGGTACCGACACAGAAATAGGTAAAATAGCCACGGAGCTAACTCAGGAAAAACAAGCTAAAACGCCATTACAAGTCCGCCTAAGCGTATTTTCTAAACAGCTCGTTGTCGCTATCGTTGCAATTTGCTTGGTGGTGTTTGTTGCAGGGGTAATGCAAGGTCATCCTGTGGTAACGATGATACTGACATCGTTGAGCCTAGCTGTCGCGGCAATCCCAGAAGCATTACCTGCCGTGATTACCATTTCATTAGCCTTAGGGGCGCATCGGTTGTTAGCGCAACATGCATTGATCCGTAACTTACCAGCGGTGGAAACATTAGGCGCCGTCACGTTTATTTGCACAGATAAAACCGGCACATTAACCGAAAATAAAATGACCGTGGCAGACGCCTATTTTAGTGTTGATAAAATCACGGATCTAACAGGGGAGCATCTCTTATTCGGCACTGCGTTGGCGATCAGTAACGATGTGTCAACTTCAGCAACAGGCGAACCCACAGAACTCGCGTTATATCATTTTGCTGTGAAACATGGATTTGATAAATCACTGTTATTACGGGATTACCCACTCGTCGATACCGTACCATTTGATAGTGACCGCAAACTAATGACGACGATCCACCAAAACCAAGATACGTTTATCGCATTTACCAAAGGCGCGCCCGAACGAGTGATCGCTCGATGTGTGACACAACAAGCACAAGGTGAGTTTGATGCGCTAGCGTTAATGGAGCTTGTTGAAGAATTATCAGCGCAAGGCTATCGTATGATGGCACTTGCAATGCGGCGATGGGAGGCGTTACCAAGTCTCGATAACGTGGAGACCGAATTAGACTTTTTGGGCTTAGTAGCAATTACAGATCCGGTGCGCTCCGCAGTGCCTGATGCAGTCAGTAGTTGTGTGGCTGCGGGTATTACGCCAGTGATGATTACTGGTGATCACAAAGGCACGGCACTAGCCATTGCACGTCAACTGCACTTTAATGATGCGCAGCTCAATGCACTCAATGGTGACGAATTAGCCCAATTCAGTGATACCGAATTATTGGACATCGTCCTGCATACCCAGGTGTACACGCGCGTTTCCCCGGAACAAAAACTCCGAATTGTACGCGCCCTGCAACAACAAGGTCATTTTGTGGCCATGACGGGTGATGGGGTGAATGACGCGCCAGCCCTACAACACGCAAATATTGGGATTGCGATGGGACAAAAAGGCACGGATGTTGCTCGCAGCGCCGCGGACATGATTTTACTCAATGATGATTTTACGACTATCGTCAATGCAGTGGCAGCTGGTCGGCGTATTTATGACAATATCCGAAAGTTTATCAAATATACGTTGAGTTCCAACGTAGGAGAGATATTAACGATCCTGATGGCACCAATATTAGGGATGCCGATGCCGTTACTGCCGATCCATATTTTATGGATTAATTTGGTCACCGATGGAATGCCTGGCTTAGCATTTAGTGCAGAGCCAGCAGAACGCAACATTATGCAGCACAAACCGCGAGCACAAAACGAAAGTATTTTTGCCAATGGCATGTGGCAGCACATTATTTGGGTCGGAGTACTCATCGGTGTTTTGTGTATTGGCACATTACAATGGGGGTTGATACAAGAACATGAATACTGGCAAACCTCCGTTTTTACCGTATTGGTTTTTTCTCAGTTATTTCATAGTTTAGCGGTGCGTTCCGATATTGATTCGCTCTGGAGTCAAGGGTTATGGACCAATGTTTTTTTGGTCATTGCAGTCACTATTAGTGTCCTGTTACAACTAGCGTTGATTTATATCCCATTTTTTAATGAGTTATTCAACACTCAACCAATTCCGTTACCCGAACTGGGTATATGTGTAGCTATCTCAGCTATCCTCTTTATTTGTGTAGAAATAGAAAAATGGCTGGTGAGGCGCGGTTTAATTTATACCTAAATCCCTAAACCGTAAGTTTTGGTTGCCGTTTTAATTAACCAATAGACCTTAATCTAAGATATGACTACTTCGGGTTTTGGTAAAAATGTTATATCATTTGTTCATTGAGAATTAATATATGCAAAATAAACAGCCTATGACCAACCAATCTGCCAAAGACAGTATTAGAACGATCATTACCGCTATTCGCTCAGAAGAAAAGATCCTGCGTGCTAAGTATGCAGTTCTTGCACATCAAAACATGCTTGGTATGGTCTTGATGTTAGTGTCATTAGGGGCATTAATTGGTTTAGGTAGTTTGTACTATATGACGATGATACCGGCATGGTTGTGTATCGTTTTAGCCGCAATGGTGACGTCCATCTCGCATGAGTTGGAGCATGATTTGATCCACAATCAATATTTTGCCAAAAACCGATGGGTGCAAAATTTCATGATGTTGACGGTGTGGATAATGCGTCCAAACACGGTTAACCCTTGGTTCCGTCGTAAAATTCATTTGCAACATCACATCGTGTCAGGCACAGATCAAGATCTAGAAGAACGTCTAGTTGGCAATGGCATCAAAAATCCATTCTTGCGTGCGTTGGTCATCGTTGATGGTTTACTGGGGTTGTTAATCAACAGCAAACGATTTAGCAAAGAAATCAAAAACTTCAGTTTTTCTCGCGTGTTCAACGCTGGGTTTCCGATCACGACATCATACTTTATTGTCCTTTATAGCGTGATTGGTTTTCATCTTGCTGACTTGTTTTTACCTGTTGCCGCCAACGCACCTGCTTGGGCGTTATCTGTGATGAACGTGTTTGAGTTTTTGATGGTGGTATTGGTAGTGCCTAATATTATTCGCTCGAGCTCACTTAATTTTGTGACTTCATCAATGCATTACTATGGCGGCGTCAATAACGTATTTGAACAAACGCATGTGCTGACGAGTCGGTTGTTTATACCGTTTCACCTTTTTTGTTTTAACTTTGGCAAAACCCATACGATCCATCATTATGTCCCTAATCAACCGTTCTATATTCGTCAGCTGATCAGTGACAAAATCAATGAGGTAATGAAGCAACAAGGTGTGCGTTTCAATGATTTCGCAAGCCTCAAAAACGCAAACGCGTACCCAAGCTCATAATTGATAAATGGGGTCAGATCCCAATTATNNTTATCTGACTCAAACATACACCGGCAAGGTAAAATAGAACTCTGATACAAAAGCTCCATGTTGCCGGTATTGCAGCCGCCCACCATGTGCTTCGATAATAGTTTTAGAAATCGATAATCCAATTCCCATGCCATTGGGTTTGGTGGAAGAGAAAGCATCAAACAACGTCGCTTGCATTTCTTTATCGACACCACCTCCGGTGTCTTTTACCGCAAACTTTATCAAAGTCGGGCTTGTATTTACTGGGTGTTGTAATTCGGTACTAATTTCGATGGTGTTACCATGAGAGAATGCAAGAGATTGCATCGCTTCCATCCCATTTCGCAATAAATTTAACAGCACTTGCTGGATCTGCACGAGATCAACATATATTTGAGTAGCAGTAGCACAATCGACACGTGTAATCGTGACCTGCCTTATGCGCGCATCCGACTCAATTAACTTAATTACGTCGCTAATGACGGTATTACTATCGACAATTTGCTTGAGGCGTTCACCTTGATGCGTCATCATTTGCATGCGTTCTAGCACGGCACCGGCACGACGAGAATGCGTACTTAATTGATCAAAAATATCCGGCAAACGACCATATTGTTCATTTTGACATAAATGTTTTCCCGATTGTGAAAACAAAGAAATCGCTGCTAAAGGTTGGTTTATCTCATGCGCTATGCCCGCAGCCATCTCACCTAATGAATTTAATCTATCCATATAGGCCATATGCTCTACATGTTCGCGCATTTGATCTTCTGCCACTCTCTGTTGTGATATATCAGTAATAAACCCTTCTAAAATCAAACATTGATGCACCACTGAATAGACCGCCTCTCCTCGCTCCCAGACTAATTTGGTCTGGTTATCTTTAGTGATAATGCGATACTCCAATTCAAAAATAGATTGTTGCTCAACAGCGGTAGAGACGCATTGGTTGACGTATTCATAATCATTAGGATGAATCATACTGCCCCACAACACTTCCCCTTGCATTAAGGCGTTTCGGGAGTAGCCCGTTAAGTCCTTGCAACCATCATTAACCGCAATCATAGGCCAATCTGCTGAATTATAAGCCTGGTATGCCATACCCGGTAGAATGTTGAGTAAATGTTGGACTTTGTTTCGCTCATCCTTAAACAGTCTGGTCTCACTAATAACTGATAAAGCGGTAAGTGTCGCCAAAGCGACGGTCACACTGACTAAAAGACCAAGTAATACCAAGATCCCAAAGAAACGATAATGCGAGCGATACAACAGATCCGCTTTAGGTTGACTCACTACTTGCCAGAGTTGTTGATTGATTAAAAAGGTGACTTCATGCTGCCAACTAGTCGCTACCGGGTTCAGGTCATTCACAGCTGATTCAGAGGAATAAACCACTTGCCCATCAATCGTAACCACAAAGTCATGGTCAAGTTTCAAATAAGCAGGGATCACATCAAACGCGTCGGCAATACTTCTCTGTTGTTGGAGTTGGAGTCCGTCTTGGATCAATACAGCGACACTGTTTGCGGTACTTTGCGTTAAACGTTCAATATGTTCGCGGCTTTGCTGTTCTAGTGCGATAATAATCACGCTGATCATACTGATAGCAAGTAATCCTGAGATTATCGCATAGAGGAGCCGCGCACGAAGTGGCGCAGTAAAGATATTAAAATAGTGATGAGTGCCGCGCATAAACGATTCCATTCGTTGCTAATGTTTAACATGAAGAGATAAATAGGGTCAGATCCCAATTTAATAATTGGGATCTGACCCTATTTATCGCCTTTATCCCACAAAGGCTTCCCACGAATCTAAGACACTGACAAAATCTGCTAAGCCACAGCCCGATATACAGCCATCATCACTAATTTCAGTCCCTTCTGGCATATCATCGGCATCGGGGATGTCAGCTTGTAAACTGTCAGCAGTGATTTCAATCTCATCCTGATTGAGTATCATTGTCAGCGTATTGCCTTTAATGATGTGCTCAATGATAGCGCCATTTTGGAGCTGGCTAATCAATGTCTGAAGCTCTGTTATCTTGGCAGTATCGGTGCCTATTTCATCACAAAACCACTGCGTAAATAACTCAAATCCCATCTCAAATTCGGCTTGAGGCGTGCCTTCTATATCCCACACAAATTGGTAATTCATAATTGTCTCAATGATCAACGCGTTAATTTGGGGCGGTGGGATGCATGTGCATACACTTCCCCTTTTTGTTCTAGATGCGTTAAGTATACTCTAACATCGAACTCTATCTGATGATAATCGGGCAACATGTGTTGGCAAAGTTGATAAAACGCTTTGTTATGGTCTTTTTCTTTGAGATGCGCCAGCTCATGCACCACGATCATTTGTAAAAAAGCCTCAGGGGTATGCTTAAATAACGTACTGATACGAATTTCATTTTTACTTTTGAGTTTACCGCCCTGCACTCGAGACACAAAACTGTGCAACCCTAATGCGTTATTCACAACATGGATTTTTTTATCAAACACTACTTTGCTCAAAGGCGGAGATTTTCTTAAGTACTGGTTTTTAAGATTAAGCACATACTCACGCAACGCACTATCATTGGGGACATTGTTAATGGTAGGGTATTTTTGTAATAAGTAATCGGTCAGGCGATCTTGCTCTAGCAAGCGCGCAATTTGGTCTTGTAATTGGGCTGAGTATGCGGATAAATAATTGGATGTAGACACGGTTCACGGCTGGTTTACTAACATATTAAGATTGTACCGTGAGTACGAATGATTGTCTTTACTCATCTCTACCCCCGTCTATCAACACAACTTATCATCATTAATAAAATCTATAAACTTGGATGATTAGCTCAACTCCCCTACTATCTTTAATACTGTTTAATATTTTTAATATTAATCAATTTTTCTTTCCATCAGTAGTGTACCCACCACTACTTTACGCATTGCATAAGCTGTGTGAAATAAGGCTATATTTTATGACGGATCCCATCTTAAACGACCGCGAAATTACATTTATATTGTACGAATTTTTGAATACACAAAAGGTTCTGTCACGCGCAAGATACGCTGAACATTCTCGTGAAATATTTGATGCGACAATTGCTACGGCAAAGACCATCGCAGAAAAATACTTCCTAAACCATAACGCTAAAGGTGATGCCAACGAACCGGTGTTTGATGGCACAGCAGTCACATTAATTCCAGAAGTTAAAGTGGCATGGGATCATTTTAGTGAAGCGGGATTTTTTGCAGCCCACTATGATTTTGACGATGGCGGCATGCAATTACCTGAGGTGGTCCTCAGAGCATCTATGGCGTATTTTAACGCGGCGAATATTGCCACATCAGGCTACCCTTTTTTGACCTTGGGTGCAGCCAATCTCATTAGTACCTTTGCAAGTAAAGCTCACCGCGATACGTTTTTAGCACCAATGCAAGATGGTCGTTTTGCAGGGACAATGGCGTTGACAGAGCCTGGCCAAGGCTCAGCACTTGCTGATATAAAGACCATCGCCAAACCTGCTGATGATGGCAGTTATCGTATATTTGGCAATAAAATGTATATCTCAGGCGGTGATCAAAACATCACTGATAATATTGTTCACATGGTACTGGCTAAAATCGACGGTGCGCCAAGTGGTGCAAAGGGTATCTCGTTGTTTATCTGCCCGAAGTTTTTGGTTAATCCTGATGGCTCATTAGGTGAACGCAATGATGTCGCATTGGCGGGATTAATTCACAAAATGGGATATCGCGGCACAACGTCAACCGTTCTTAATTTTGGCGAAAAAGACGGTGCGATTGGTTATCTAGTCGGTGAGCCCCATTGTGGTCTTAAATATATGTTTCAGATGATGAATGAGGCGCGTATTGGCGTAGGTATGGGAGCAGCAGTACTTGGTTACCAAGGTTTTAGAGCGTCACTAGACTATGCAAAAGAACGACCTCAAGGTCGAAAACCTTCGAATAAATCTTCTGATTCGACTCAAGTCAAAATCATCGAACACGCCGATGTCAAACGTATGCTGCTAGCGCAAAAAGTGTATTCCGAAGGGGCGTTAGCGATGTGCCTGTATGCTAGTGAGCTATTCGAAGATAGCCATCATGCTGAAACCGAAGATGAACGTCAGTATGCAGCGCAAATTCTCGATTTGATTATTCCTATTGTCAAAAGCTATCCCTCTAAGTATTGCGTCAAAGCCAACGATTTAGCGATCCAAGTGCTCGGTGGCGCAGGATATACGCGTGAATATCCCGTTGAACAGTATTTTAGGGATAACCGCCTTAACCCCATCCATGAAGGTACTGAAGGAATACAAGGCCTCGATTTACTGGGTAGAAAAGTCATGGCTAATCGGGGACAACATTTTGCACAATTTATCGCATTGATCCAAGCAACATGCGCTCAAATTGAGGCTGGTAGTATCTGTCATCAGTATATTGCACCGATGCAACATGCATGTGAACTGCTGCATACTGTCACCATAAAGTTAACCCAAGCGTTAGCACAAGATCCGGATGTGGCTACGGCAAATGCGACTGTGTATTTGGATATGTTTGGGCAAGTGACTGTTGCATGGATTTGGTTAAGACAAGCGGTGATAGCGCATAAGGCACTGACAACAAACACGTGTACCAAGGATGATAACGCTTATTATCAAGGTAAGTTACAGGCTGCTAAGTTTTGTTTTGATTGGGAGCTACCCCGTATCGAGGCGCAAGCTGAATTATTGCTGAGTCTAAATCGTGTGACGGTAGATATGCAAGAAGATTGGTTTTAACTTTTTTGCCTAGGATAGATAACAAAATCAGCTCAAAAATAATGTGTGCACGAGCTGATTTTGTTAGTATTTATTGCCTACCCGGTATTAAGGAGTGACGATATTAAACCAGAACGGAAATTCTTCTAACATTTGCAATATCGATGTAAATGCAGTGATATCACCATCAAATTGAATCGCCCCACTTTTAACTAATTCAGGAAAACTTTTTACCTTCATTAACATCAAGTTCAAGTCACTCCGGTTCATGGTAACCGTCACATCAGCACTTTGAGACTGTATTCCTTGAATATTATTTAGATGTGCATTTTTAAGTTCAAGTAAAAATGTCTCATCTTTGTCAGGAAATCTAATATTGATCGTGAGCGTTTTACCCAGCGCTAACTCAGTGTTTAATCTGACGCCTAGAAAATCGAATATCAATTCAGAGCTCATAGCGACAATCATATCAGGTCCAGCCTTTGCGGTATTTATTTGCTCTGGAAGTCCATGCCTTAACTCGTGTGCACCGGCTAAATACGTATTGCGCCAACCTGCACTTTCTGCCTGATAGCCCAGTTGCTCAAAAATATTTGCTTGTAACAAACGAGCAGGAACATTATCTGGTTGGGCAAATATCACGTTATTGAGTAACTCGCCAGCCCAGCGATACTCGCCCTTATCATGTGCTGCTTGGGCCATTGCGATGACTTTATCTGAGCCGCCCATTGCCGCAACATATTTAGGTGCAGAATCAGCTGGACTAAGCTTGTCGAGGTTGGCAGGATTCATATCAAAGAAACCCAAATAACGATTTAATACCCCTCTAACGTTATGCGAGTATGACCCGTGATATCCCCTGTTGTACCACTCATGTGCTAGCACATCAGGCACGGATAATTCATTATGAATTTCGTTTATTGTGACTCCTTTATTAGCCAAGTTGAGGGTTTTATCGTGTAAAAAACCATACAGATCGCGTTGTTTCTCTAGCACTTGTATCAGGTATTCATTGCCCCAACGTGGCCAGCTGTGTGAAGCAAACATGACATCTGCATTTTTAGCATAACTATGGATCAATGCATTAATATATTTGCTCCAACCTTGAGCATCGCGCACAGCTGCACCGCGCAAGGTATATACATTATGCATAGTACCAATGACATTTTCTGCCGTCCAAAGGGCTTTAAACTGGGGGAAATACGTGTTCATTTCCGAGGGTGATTCGGTATCAGGTGTGTTTTGAAACACCATTTCTACCCCATCTATCGTAATCGTTTCCTCATCAGCCTCAACAATATGAGTTGGGGCAATCAGCCCAATCGCACCATTTGAAATGCCTTTACCTATAGCGGCATCCACTAAACCAAACTCAGATTTAGGTAATATACTCCCGTATTGATAAGTCGCTCGACGTGTCATTGCATTGCCTGCTAACACGTTTTCTTTTATTGCATGCTCCATAAAATCACGTGGTGCGAGTATTTTTACCTCACCACTATCAACCTGTGCTTGAGATACAATCCCTCTGATGCCACCGAAATGGTCGGCATGTGCATGACTATAGACCACGGCCCTGATAGGTAACTCACCAAGCTCTTGTGTGACTAATGCGAACGCCGCTTTTGCGGTAGGAGGGGTTAGCAACGTATCAAAAATGATCCAGCCAGTATCACCTTTAATTAAGGTCATGTTAGCTAAGTCATACCCTCTAACTTGGTATATTCGGTCACTAACTTTGTATAAACCGTACAACATATTTAGTCTTGCTTGACGCTCTAATGATGGGTTAATACTGTCATGGTAGTTTTCAGAGAGTAAAAATTTGTAATTACCCAGCTCCCACACTACGTTGCCGTTGTCATCCAGTATTTCGACTTTTTCAGGACGTTTAATCAAGCCTTTTTCAGCTAATGTAAAATCCCTTGTATCGGCAAATGGAAGTGCGTTGGTAACACTTTTCTGGTATTCCAATGTAGCTTGAGACGCTGGTTTTGAAGATAGCTCGTCTGCACTTATCTGAAATATAAAAAATACGCCGACAAAGCTAATTATTTTGATCAAATTCATCTTATTATTATTCCTCATAAAATTTGCTCCCCTTAACTTTCACTCCCCTTTTACCAGGGCAAAGTTACTGCTAACACGTTCAATAGTGTGTCTAAATTTTAAAGAATGTAAACTTCTTTTTTATGATGATAAGATAAAGTTATGAAAAAATCATATTAGATAAATCTCATGAATTTTGATTACATAATAATTGGTGCTGGCGCACTGCAATCACCTCAAATTCTGATGCTTGTAATGTAGTTTGCGGTAAAGAACGCCTTGGCCTTGTTTACCACCCTGTTGGTACCTGTAAAATGGGTCAAGACGAATTGGCTGTGGTAATACTAACGCACCTACTATTGCCATTGCGGAGAAAATCGCTGACACAATAATAGCCGGTATTTAAGATTAACCAGCGAAACGTACTACAAATTCATGTTATCGAACTCAATTTGACTAATTCATGTAAATTGAAGGGACTCAATTTACTGATTATTCTTTAACAATAAATTTTAATGACTCAACTTCAGCTTCTGTTGGTAGTGCCGTCATTGCACCTATTTTAGAACAAACAAGACCACTTACTTTTTCTGAAAATTCAACAAACTCGCGTAGTTGAGATGCATAAAAATCGGCTCCTTGAGGTTTATTTGACATTTTATAAAGTACAGCACCGATAAAAGCATCACCGGCTCCAGTAGTATCAACTGCATCAATTTCAAAAGCTGGAACTAAATATTGCTGCCCATTTTGCGACACAAAGCAGCCGCTACTTCCTAATGTTACTAATACAATTTTAATACCTTTTTCATGTAAAATTTGGCAGCCATCCTCCATAGTCGACGATTGAGTCAGTAATACGAGTTCTTCATCGCTTACCTTAACAATGTCAGCCAGTTGTAAATACTCATCACATTTCTGCCTAAATAGCGCTTCATTTCCACGCCACAGATCAACTCGATAATTAGGATCGAAAGAAATGATGTTGCCATTTTCTTTAGCAGCCAGTGCTATTTTACGATAACTTAAGGCCAGTTCTCCTCCCATCAATGCGGTGGCAGATCCTAAATGTAAGATGGCATTCTCGAGCAAAACATTAATAGTGTCGTTACTTAAATTCAGAAGCTCATCAGCACCTCGATTAAACGCAAACTCACGCTCCCCGTCATCTGCCAAAGAAACAAAAGCTAATGTGGTTGGTGTGTTAGCCGTTTCTACGAAATCAATATTTACCTGATAATGCGCAACTTCATTTTTCAAATAAGTACCGAATAAGTCATTACCTACTGCGGCAACGATCAGAGGCTCTCCTCCTAATTTACCAATGCACGCAGCAACATTAGCCGGTGCACCACCCGTTTTTTTGATAAAATTAACCCCATTTTCAATACCTGTATTCGTATCCAAACATACAAAATCAATCAGCATTTCACCTACACATACAACCTTTTTCATTATAACTATCCTGTAAAAAATTATCTTTCAACATACAACACAAAGTAACAGAATGAAGACAAAAAGACAACGTTGTTTAAATGATTTATGTGTTTGAACATGAAGTGAATTTTCACCTGCATTGCGCGTAACTAAACATCTGATACCGTTGTTTATCAAACAATAGTTTGTAATTAATGGTGACACCTTTTTTATATGGTAGTATAAGATTATAATCAATATACACTTAATATTTGATTATTTACCCCATTATGAGTGTTATATGCATCTACGAGAATATCAATGGTAACAATCAAGCAAGTCGCAACGCATGCTGGCGTATCCTTTAAGACTGTATCGCGAGTCGTTAATAACGACCCTACTGTAAAAAAAATTAATCGCGATAAAGTGGTTAACTCCATTAAAGAATTAGGATATCGCCCGAATCGAGCTGCAAGCATTACTCGACGAAAAAAGTCTGGAATTATTGGTTTTATTGCAGATGATTTATTAAAGGTACCTTACACCTTTGATCTTATAAGGGGGGCACAGAAAGTAGCTTGGGAACAAAACAAAGAACTAATGGTACTGAATGTCACTGAAGATCGTTACAGCGCTGAGTTAGCTGCCCAACACCTGATGGAGCACAGAGTAGAAGGTATCATCTATGCAGCAATGTATCACCATGAAGTTATTTTACCTGAAATATTACTTGAGTGTCCTACCGTACTCGCTAATTGCTACTGTCAAAATACGCAATATCCAAGCATTGTTCCTGATGAGGTTAAAGCTGGCGAAACCGTGGCACTCGCATTGCTCGACGCCGGATATCGCAAAATCGCATTTCTCAACCTGAATGAACAAATCATCGCAGCACAAGATAGAAAGCAAGGCATAATTAATGCATTTATCCTTCGTGGCGTTCCATTGGAAAATTTGCATATTGAATCTGTTTTCCATGGGTCACCAGATAAAGAAGTTTCCAACTCACGAGAGGCGACCGCCAGAATTGCGCGTGAATTCAAACCCGACGCCATTATTTGTGGACAAGATCCGATTGCAGTAGAAGCTTACTTTGTATTGCAGTCCATGGGAATCCAAGTGGGTAGAGATATGGGCATCGCAAGCTTTGATGATTGGGATACTATCCCAGCCTTACTACAACCCGCTTTATCTACAATGGCACTGCCACACTTTGATATGGGTAAATGGGCAATGGAATATCTGCTAGAGGAAAGGCAAGATATAGTGCACGAAAAACTTCCCTTCACCTTAGTTAAAAGAGGCTCTTATTGAGCTGTAGACTTTTTGTTAAGCACATCTTGCGTTGAACTGAGTAAAAAGTAAGAAACAATAGTAAAAAATAAAACTACCCCGCCTAAAATTTTGTATGAAAGTGGAAAACCTAAATTGTCATACATCATACCGGCAAAAATAGACAATCCAGAAGCCATTAATTGTGTCGAAAACTGAAACCCGACAATATAAAGTGTTGCCGACATACGCGCGTCAAAGATTTGCGTTATATATTTAAATATGGCTACCAACATTATGGGTAATTCAACCGCGTGAAGTAGTTTCATTAAAGAAATTGTGATTGTATCATCAGCATATCCTGAGCCAATGATACGAATCGCCATAATCAAACCACTTAATATTAGACTATTTTTAGCGCCAATTTTGATTACCAGAAACGGTGCTAAAAACATTCCTCCAGCTTCCAAAAATACTTGGAATGAATTTAAGTAACCATAGGTTGCATTTCCATCTTGCTGATTTTCAAACATGGATGCAAAGTACACAGGGAACTGTTGGTCATAAACGGAATAGACGCAAGTCACTCCCATCACAAAAATCACAAATGCCCAAAATTCTCGCATGAATAACAAACTTGAAACCAACTTCAAATCAAATTTTTCTTCATGTTCCTCATTTATTTTCTTAACAATCTGGTCTGTCTGACTAAGCGCAAGTGAAAAAATTAAAACAATAAACACACAAGCACTCAATGACGCTAACCAAAAGTTAATGTCGGGTCCTTTGTTAAATAAGTAACCAGCACAAAAAGTAGCAACGGCCCACCCTAGTGAACCCCACATTCGAGCGCGTCCAAATTCAAAACCACTTGTCCTGGCCACCCTCTCTACATAACTCTCAAGCACACCAATTGCAGCCCCAAAAGCAAGCGCAAAAAACAATCCGCCCAAAATAGCCGCTGAATAAAAATGACTAAGTAACAGAGGACTGTATACAAAAATAAAAAAAGGACCGACCGCCAGTAAGAGTAAGGCAATAAAGAACAGTAAATTTTTGCGTAAGACAAGTTTGTCTTGCAGATAGCCATAACATGGCATAACAAACAGTGCCGCTATAGCATTAAAACTGAAAATGATGCCAATCATTTCTCCTGTAAGCCCAACATGTTGACTGAGCCAAATGGGAAATAATGAGAATGAGAATGACCAACATAAAAAGAAGCTAAAAAAAGCACCACTTAAAATCCAGTAAGTTTTTTTCGAATTTATCACTGATACTGCTCTCTGTGTATGGATTAACTTGGCATTTGAAAGCTATGTTCTTAGCTATATTGCCGCTTAATGTTTAAAACATAAATAATATTTGCAAATTTATAACACTAGATTTAGAAGCCAAATATGTTTGTTGTAAAAGACAGGCTATATTAAAAATAACCTGTCTTTTTTAGATAAGCTCCCAATGATTACTTAAAGCGTGTTATTCCAGAAACAGAAATATCATCACTTTGCGCATACACTCCTACTTCACTCGTTGCAAGATCATACAGTCTAAAACTCAACGCTCTGAAGTCATTAACATAAACAGCACCAATTCCTTGCACAGGGTCAAGTAATATTTCGATATTAACTCCTAACAAAGGGTCTATAGTACTCAGCACCTGTGGGTTAGCTGTATTGCTGCGATCATCTTTATTATAAAAAGTGACCTCATTAGTTGTACCGTTAATTTCCACAAAATGCTCACTGTTATCTGAAGTGTCTTTAAATTGCACGCCAAATATCGCACTTTCATTGTCGCTATTGATGGTAAATGAGAGTCTATTTTTACTCGCTTCACTGGCTAGTAACATATGTGAACCCGCAGGTATATTAACCTCGCCAGAATTTTCGGTCACATTACCAGAAGCTGAAGCAGACGAAGTAGACAGAACGTTCACCAATGCTTCTCGATATAGTTCAGGCATTTTAACCGCAAGTTGGCCATCATTAGTAACATCTAATTGATGAGCCATAAAGTTTCCGCCAAATTCTTCACTACCAGAATCGCTTCGACCATCACTGCCAGCAACCCATGCCATTAACAATTTATCAGTACTTGAACCAGCAGACTTAGCGGCATAGAATCTGCGCCCGTCTAAAGAGTCCATAGTCGGTTTTACCCAAACGCCATTTTCTTTAACTAAATATTTCACCGTATGTTCTTCGTCTCGCTGGTCAGAATAAACAATAAATTCATGACCATCTAACTGGATAAAGTCAGTGACTTCTAAATTAAGCGGTGACGTTTCTGTATAAAGTGGTTCCTGCGGTGTCCAAACTGATAAGTCATTCGAGGTATAAAGTCCAATGGCTGCCTCATTGTTATAGCGAGTGGTAATGAGCATCCAATAGTTTCCTGTAGATTGATTCCAAAATACCATTGGATCTCGAAAGTCAAAATCACTATAGCCGCTGCTGCCAGAGAATATCTCGTCTTCTAGCACCGTCCAATTGTACAAACTCTTATCTTCTGCTATTGCATGATAGACCTGTTCAACTGGGCTAATTTGTCGGTTGTGCCCAGTAAAGAAGATGTGAGTTTTACCTTCTTGATCGACCAATACACTGCCCGAACCTAAAAACTGATCATGACGATTGTCATCGCCCGACGCTTTCAATACTTCAACAGGCGCGGTTGAACTGATCAGATCTTCAGTTTTTATAAGGCCCCAAGAATGGTATCCAACGTTTTGCAAATAAAACACGTGCAACACGCCATCTATCATAATTGGGTTAGGATCGATCATGTCCAAATTTAGTATTTGACTGTAAGTTTGGACTGAAGACACTACGCTATCAGCTGCCGGTTGCGATGCAGCTTTATTTGCTTGACGAATTTGGTCAACAATAATAAAGGGGAAGCTTCCATCATCTTGTGCATTATCATGGTGATCCATGACTTCAATTTGAGCCTGCATACCTATTAATGCCGATACATTCCAAGAATCCCAGGATAATTCTTTTTCTAATCCATTACCACTCGCTTGGCGAACAATCTTACCATTAACACGCAAAACAATAGCTGTAGCATTATCCATGTCAAAGGTATTAGTGCCCCCCCCCACTAAGAAATTGATGTAGGAAGCACTAATCGTGAAACTGGGTGATTTTAGGGTACCGGTAGCTTCCCAACCTAAGAAACCAGCGTCAGTAGCATTGCTGTCGACAAACGATTCACCATAGGTAGCGAGCACCCTGTCACCAATATGGTTTGTGATATCAGCAGCCCATTGGCCGCCGTTCAGGTAGATCATATCGCCAGTGGCAAAAAAGTCGTGCTCTTGATAGGTATTATATCCACCACAGCAAAACTCAAAACCGGCGATATTTTGTGCCTCTGCATTCAAACGAGTAAATGCCGGAGCACCGTCACTCTCAGGTGTACTTGTCAAAGCACTGGCGCTAAAACTAATGACGCTGTCTGATTTTGGCACCGCGGCAGGTTCATCTGACGCCCTAAATTCATCTGCTAGAACATAAGCAAGGCTATTGTCAGAATTATCATCTGCATGATTATCTATAATCATTACTTGCGCACTTTCGCCTGCTAAATCTATCACATCCCAGGTTAGCCATTGCATGCTGTCATGCTCATTTTGTCCTGTCGCTTGACGAACAATATCCCCATTAACTAACAGTACAATAGCTGTCGCATTTGCTTGATCAAAACGATTAACACCACCGCCAATCAAAAAGTTGATGTAATTAGCATCGATGATAAAGGCCGGTGTTTTAAGTGAACCTGTTGCGGCTAAACCAATGTGTTCAGCGCTGGTATCAGAATCATTATCGAAACCGTCACCGTAACTAGAAAAGACTCTTTCACCGATTGTGCCAGCAACGCCAGCGCCCCAAAAACCACCATCGAGTTTCAGAAAATCACCAGTGACTTCCTCAAATTCATGCTCTTGATAGGTGTCGTAGCCACCACAACAAAATTCAAACCCTGCTATATTTTGCCCCGGGTCAGATTGGCGGGCAAAAAGACTATGGCCTGAAGTACTTGGTGTTGTAGTTAATTGCACCTCAAATACGGGCGTATTATCTGGATCAAGAGGGTTGCTATCATCAACATCATTGATGCCGTCACCATCATCATCTTCGTCTGCATTATTACCCACCCCATCATTATCGGTATCAATTGTTTCGCTTGGATCGGTTGGGAAAACATCATCAATATCATCCACGCCATCGCCGTCGTCATCATTATCATTAATATCTAAGATGCCGTCAGAATCGGTGTCTCTTTGCGCTTCATATGGGTCTCTTGCCGCTTTATCTGCCCCACGGAATTCGTCAGCCAAAAGATATGGCACTGATGCATCGTTGCCATCATCACTATGTAAATCAATAAATTGGACAACAGCACTTTGGCCCTTAAATTCCCTTACATCCCAACTGGTCCATTGCATGCTATTAGCAACATTTTGTCCGCTGGCAGAGCGCACTACGTCACCGTTAATAAGCAATACAACGGCAGTTGCAGCAGCACTACTATAAGGGTTACTCCCGCCACCAACAAGAAAGTTAATATAGTTGCTATCTATTACAAATGCTGGACTTAACATTGTGCCAACCGCGGCACCACCTAATTGAGCGACTTGATCAGAACCTTCGTTAGCACCATCACCATAACTTGAAAAGACTCTTTCGCCTACATGACCGGCAACATCAGCTCCCCAAAATCCACCGTCTAATTTAGCAAAGTCACCCGTTATTTCAGTAAACTCATGGACTTCGTACGTGCCAAACTTACCGCAGCAAAACTCAAACCCAGCAATATTCTGAAATTCATCAGCGGCGCGTAAAAATAAACTATTGCCCTCTGTAATCGGCGTCATTGTTAGCACAACAGGGGGTATTGTGGGTTCTACAACTGGACCCGTATCTTCAATTTCAGCTGCAGGAAGATTTGCGGCACGAAACTCATCTGCTAACAAATATGACAAAGTACTGTCATTGCCATCATTACTATTCAAATCAATGAATTTAATTTGCGCAGTCTTTCCAATATATGACGAGACATCCCAGCTTGTCCACTGCATGGCGTTAGCTACGTCACTACCACTTGCATCGCGCACTATGTCGTCTTCAATTAACAGCGCCACCGCGGTTGCTTTATCACTATCAAATGAATGACTACCGCCACCCACTAAAAAGTTGATATATAGCGAATCAATTACAAAGGAAGGACTCAGCATTGTACCTACAGCTTCCCCACCTAATTGTGCAACTTGGTCAGACCCGTCCTCAGCACCATCGCCATAACTCGAGAACACGCGCTCGCCAATATGGCCTTCTACGTCAGCTCCCCAAAAACCACCGTCTAACTTGGCAAAATCACCCGTTATTTCGGTAAACTCATGTACTGCATAGGTACCAAATTTTCCACAGCAAAATTCAAATCCAGCAATGTTCTGAGCGGCGTCTGCTTCACGAACAAACAAGCTGTGTCCCTCTGACTCTGGGGTCTGGGTCAATTCTTTGCTCAGCTTGGTCGGTATTGCTGCTGGAATATCTGCCGCACGAAATTCATCTGCTAATAGATAAGGTAGGTGCGCATCGTTGCCATCATCATTGTGCATATCAATAAACTTTATGGCTGCTATTTGGCCTGTCATTTCTGATACATCCCAACTGGTCCAAACCATTTTGTCTGCAACATCGTCGCCACTAGCTGCTCGCACCACGACTCCATTTACAACCAAGGCAACTGCGGTGGCTTTATCACTGTCATAAGGGTTGCTGCCCCCACCGACTAAAAAGTTAATGTAATTTGATTGAATTTCAAATTCAGGACTTTGCATTGTTCCCGTCGCAGCCCAACCTAGTTGTGCAACTTGATCGGAGCCATCTTCAGCACCATCGCCATAACTCGAGAAAACACGTTCTCCGATATGTCCATCAATTGCCGCGCCCCAAAAGCCGCCGTCTAACTTCGCAAAATCTCCCGTTATATCTGTAAATTCATGGGCTTCATAGGTACCAAATTTACCACAGCAAAACTCAAACCCTGCAATATTTTGAAAGACATCACCTTGTCGAACAAATAGACTATTACCCTCAGTTGCAGGTTGGTCAGTAATTTCAATTACTGGGCCTGTCGGAGGTGTAGTTGTCGGTGGTGTAGTTGTCGGTGGTGTAGTTGTCGGTGGTGTAACTACTGGACAACCTTGACTCGTTAACTCACAAGCATCTTGCCCAACTTCAAGAACAACAACTTCTATATCTGTGTCTTGTTTATTGTCCCCCGAACAGGCGCTTAAATTGACTAAAGCTCCTACGCCAATCATTGTTGATATCGCAATCTTTCTCAATTTTAATATATGCATCATTTCTTCCTAATACCAATGTCATTATTGTCATATTGGTATGCAGATTTGGATACTGATTATTCACTCTCGGATAAACAAACTTGTTTATTATAATAAAGTTATCAGTAATGAAATCTGCAACCGTTTTAATTATTTTTTATATTTCAAAATAAACTCGAAATTCAGTTCATTCCCTAATTAGCATTCGCCTTAATCATTTTTCGGCCTGCTCTGAAGAAACCCATACTGTCGAAAATTTAGCGATGCTAGCATCACTTACAGTAAAGTTTTCTAGTGACGATAGTGCTACGCCTGCCAATATAGATTGCGGAAAAACAAGCGCCGTCATTACGCTTTCGCCTTCATTGATGAAAATTTCAATTGAGGAATTATCTACAATAATATCGACGGTATCTTTGCTGCCTTGCGAATGAAATGGAGCATATTGAATCCCTGCAAAACCCTCATGAAAGGATACGTCGCCTGATTTAGTGCGGTCGAGAGTAAGAGATGTGTTGACGGTATCAAGTGAGATTATCACTTTATCGCCAGCCAGATTGAACAGTTCAATCTCAATTATTTGCTGCTCTATATCGCTCAAAGCGAAATTCACTCTGAACGAATTATCAGATACGGAAGGAGAACTAAGTAGATACTTATTTTGACCCATAAACGGACCTAGTTCATCAATCACTTGCTCAGCAGCACTCACTTCTTTTACGGGTGACGACACTAACCTTACTCCTTCACTCGTGGTTTTCAGTGACAAGGTCCGAGGTATCGTCATTGCACTGCGAAACGACTTAGTAGGTACTTGATTAGCGTATTGCCAATTACTCATCCAGCCCATTAGAATCGAACGACCGTCGGTTTTGGGCATATCAGAAAACGTTACTCCAGCATAATTATCCGTTCCAGTGTCAAGCCAAACTGCTGGTTCAATCCGGTTTGTTGCAAGCTCATCAGAAAAAACAATTTGATCAATATAGGTGTGTCCCCAACTGCCACTTTCTGAGTCGATTATTTTTATACTAGCTGTTTTCCCGATGTACTCATTGACATCCCATCCAGCAAATCTGAATTGTTCACTGTTTATTCCTGTCGCAGAGCGCACCACAACATTATCTATGATGAGTTGCATGCCAACTTTGTTGAGGTGCTGTCCACCACCAATGTAAAAATTGATAAACCCTTTGCTGATAATAAATGATTCAGATAACAGAGAACCTACGGCTGAATCACCGTCGCTAAAACTATTGATTAAATGATCGCCTAAATATCCGCTTAAGGGCGTCTGGTTAAGATGATGGCCTTGCGTTGGTGCGGCCGCAAAAGCTTCACCTGTTGATTGCCACTTTTCTAGACCATTTTCAAAATCATCAAACACCTCTCCTTCAGGAAAAAACGCTGGTATTTGTTTCAGCGCTTGCTCAAATGTTGGATCCAGCACGAATTTGCTGCCATCAAAGTCACCAATGAAATACTGTGTTGCTGAGCCGCCGTTAGGACCACCAGAACCAATACTAACGATTAAAACGTCCTTACGATTTCCGCTTTCATCTACCTGCAACGAAATTAGATCAGGACACTCCCAAACACCAGAGTGATTACCCCAGCCTTCACCAAAGTAGCTCTCAAACTTCCAATTGATTAGATTGTCAGATGAATAAAACCCAATCTGCTGGCCCTCGGCCAAGACCATAACCCATTTGTTCGCTGTGCTGTTCCAGCTCACTTTGGGGTCTCTAAAATCACGTATACCAGGGTTAAGCATTACGGGGTTATTGGCATATTTCTTCCAAGTACGACCGTTATCCAAACTGTAGGCCAGCCCTTGAGTTTGAAAATCTATCGCTCCCGTTTTTTCAGCCTTGGCATCATGATAAGTAAAAATAGCGACCATTGCCGGATTCTCAAGAGATCCTAGACCGGAGGTGTTGTTCCAGTCGATAACTGCACTACCTGAGAAAATAGTGCCAAATTCATCGGGATATAATGCAATGGGTAATTCTTCCCAATTAACTAAGTCCTTGCTTACCGCATGTCCCCAGTGCATTGGACCCCACACTGTCGACTCAGGGTGATATTGATAAAATAGATGATATTCACCTCGATAATAAACCATACCATTTGGGTCATTCATCCAGTAATTTTGCGGACTAAAGTGAATTTGTGGCCGATACTGTTCGTGATATTCACTTGCATCCCACACACTTTGTGACACCGCGTTTTGGTTAACTGATTTTGTATCTAAACTCTTTTGAATCATTGAATTACATCCCGCTAGTAAAGTAATAGCTAAGAAGCCTGTAGTAAGTATTTTATTATTTGAAATTGACATTATTTCGTCTCGTGTATTGTTAGTATTTAGTTGCCAGCTGTTCTAATGTTTTACCTTTTGTTTCAGGCATTAAAAAGATTACAAACAGAAGTTGTAAAAACATCATAAACGCAAAGAAGGTAAACACTGCTCCTGGCGTATATTGCTGCAGAAAAAATGGCATAAATAAGGTAATTAGTGCGGCGAATACCCAGTGAGTCCCAGACCCTAAAGATTGACCTTTTGAGCGCACACTGTTGGGGAATATCTCGGCAATAAATACCCAAATAACCGCACCTTGCCCAATCGCATGAGAGGCAATAAACATAAAGACAAAGAATACCACTACCATCCCTCCTTGATCTGTATTGAATGCCCACGCAACCACAGCCAAAGAAACGATGTAACCCAATGAGCCTAAATACATCAAGGTTTTACGTCCCGCTTTATCAATGAGGTATATGCCGATCATGGTAAATACTAAATTAATGACACCTATCCCCGCTGATGACAAAAGCGAAGAACTGGCATCTAATCCGGCTAGTTCAAACACTCGAGGTGCATAATAAATGATGAAGTTTATTCCTGATAACTGGTTAAATGCCGCCAGTAAAAAGGCTAAGGTAATTGGGAAGTTAAAAGTACCAGAGAACAGTTTATCAGTTTTGTGTTGACCAGCTTCGGCCTGAACAGCGGCGACAATCGCCTCTGCATCTTTTTCTCCAAGGTCTAACAGTATTTCTTTTGCTTTTTCAGCTTTATTGCCATGCAACACTAGCCAGCGAGGGCTCTCTGGTGCTTTAAGTATAAAGAGCAAGTAAATAAATGCAGGGACAGCTTCGACTCCCAACATAAGTCGCCAATCAAAGCTGGAAGTACCGGCAATAAGATAATTTGATAAAAACGCAATCAAAATTCCAAATACAATCTGAAATTGATAAATAGCGACTAATCGACCGCGATGTTTTGCCGGTGCAATTTCGGAAATATAAGCAGGCACCACTATCGATGAAATCCCTACACCCAAACCTCCGATGAAACGCAAAATAGCGAAGGTATAAGGGTCTTGAGCGATCGCCGAACCAATTGCAGATACTAAATATAATATTCCTATCAAGACCAAAGTAGGTTTACGACCAAATTTATCACAAGGATAGTTTCCTGCTAAAGCACCAATTACAGTACCCCACAGTGCTGATGACATAACAAACATGCCATGCATCAGCGGGCTTGTTTGCCAAAGCGTCTGAATTGGCTTGTCTGCCCCCGAAATAACAGCAGTATCAAAGCCAAATAAAAATCCGGCTACGGCTACTGTGATTGACCAAAATGCGATTTTATTCATATAAATCTCTATTTCAAAATTAGCAAGCGCAACTAACTTGCACAAATTAAACAACGTTGTCTTTTTATACCTTATGATTTAATTATATTCAACATATTTCAACATTTAAGTCGAATAAAGTTAACATTCATCCGTTTACCTGCTCATTCTTTGTAGGTAATCATCATATGTTTGTTTGCTGGAACATTCTTAAGTTGCTGTTTTTGTCCATCAGGCCAAATAACAGTCAGTTTATCAACAATACTATTTAACCCTAGCCCAAAATGCGCAACTAGAGGGTCATTAGACAGATAGTTTGAGCCCAATCTGATTTCACGCAATTGTTGCATTTGTCCAGTTTGCACAATAATCTTAGCCCCTACTCCATCAGGATTGCCTAGTTTACCCACTAACTTTACGGATAAGTAGCCACTGCCTGATAAGTTATTATTACTGTACAAAGTTGGTCCAGCCCCATTGTTGGCGATAATGATATCTACATCTCCATCATTGTCGAAATCCAGACAGCTAATTCCTCTACCCTGACCAGTGTGGGTAATTCCCCAATCAAGCGACTTCTCACTAAAGGTCCCATCTTGATTGTTGATAAATAGGCGGCTGGGATCCTCATAAAATTGCCCTACCTGCGACTCTTCAGCAATCTGCCCAGTGCGCATGCCATTGGTATGAAAAATGTCTAACCAGCCGTCATTATTAAAGTCGGCAAAACAAGCTCCCCAGCCCCAATAACCTTGTCGAACACCAGCCCTATCGGTGGCATCCGAGAAATTACCTTGACCATCGTTATTATAAAGACGGTTTCCAGTTGTTCCGCCTTTATAGGCCTTTTGCTCAATGGGATTCCAAATAGAGCTTACAAACCAATCTAAGTCACCATCGTTATCGTAGTCCCCAAGGGCCGAGCCCATCCCATTTTCATCATTTATGATTGGACTTGTTGCATCAACAAATTTCTTGTCCTCATTAAGCAAGACTTGCGTCGTTAAATAATCTGCTGCTATGAGTAAATCCAGATCATTATCATTATCGATATCACTAAAAACAGGTACGAAATTTACATCTAAATCAGGATAAAGTGGTGATATTCTAGTTTGAGGTAGCAATGCACTAACGTCTTCAAACATGCCTTTTGCGCTGTTATTCCAAAGATACCCCTGACGCACAGTGGTTGTTACATCTCCCCAATGTGCAGCAAACAGATCCAAATCACCATCACCGTCATAATCACCAGCGGATAAGGAATGAGTGAATCGCTCAAAGCTTATGCCTGCCTTGTTAAACGAGGGACGCATAACACCACTTGGAAATTGAGTAAAGAGTCTGAAATATCCTTGATTAATGTCATCCTCTACCAGTAATAAATCTTTATCACCATCTTGGTCATAGTCCATAAACAATGCGCCCAATTGCCTACCGCTGAAATTGCCTAGTATTTTGGTGGTAACATCAACAAAGCCTCCTTTCTTGTTATTCACAAAAAGTTTACCTGGTTGCATAGAATGGCTAATAAATAAATCCTCCCAGCCGTCTGCATTAAAATCATCTACGGCAACGCCCCCCCCCATTAAATGGTATTCATCTGAAAAAGTAGGGGCCGCTAATTTATAATCCAAACCACTTTGCTGAGTGACATCGCTAAACCAGCTAGCTCGCGGGTCTGTTTTTGGTAAATCACTGAGGGGACTTAATGCTTTAAATGCAGCGGGTGTGTAGGTATCAGCTTGCTCAGAAAAGTTGGCAAAAACGCCCTGTAGCAAGTTTCCATCGGGTCCCTTGTCGTCGTTACTGGGTAACCATTTCTTTATACAGCTTGGGGTTTGTATACAAGGATCGGTGAGCGTAAATAAAAAGGCTTCCAGCAATAGAGCATCTTGTTCTGGCGTTGATGTATTCACGAGTTTTTTTGCATCAGGCGTGGCTAAAAAGGTTTGCAGTACCTCTGCGTTTATTGCCTTAGCACGATCGGGGCGTGCTGCAATATGACTAAATTGGGATAAGTGCTCGAGTCCAAAATTATAATTTGCTAACGACGTTGATGGGTTAAAGTGATGTTTAATAACTTGCTTAAGATCCGCAAATGCACCGGCATGACTCCAAGGACCCGTTACCTGAACATTTAGCAACATGGGAGTGCGAAACTTGTATTTGTCGGTAATGATCGAAGTATTTAAGAGTCGGCCATGGTCGGTACCGCTAGAGTCTTTACCGCGCCCAATTTGCGGTGCTGCGATAGTATAGAACTTCTCATCACTGAAACCAGGGCCTGAATGGCAAGAATTACAAGCTAGCCCCCCTTGTTTTGGAGTACTAAAAAATAACAAGGCACCTTTTTTAGCTTGTTCTGAAATGGCCTTTTTATTACCGGCTACATAGTCAAACCAAGGGTTAGTCGTCAGCACCAGTGACTTTTGATAGTGAGACAAGGCCTTAGTTACCCTATCAATGGTGATCACAGTTTCAACATTTTTCTGAGTATCCTCAAATGCGTTTTGAAACAAAGGCAACCATGGAGAGCTTTTGCTTATTTCGTCTGCTTTTAGCAGATTATTTAACACCAACCGTCGTTTTTGACTATTGCTGTCAAGTTTATTAGGACCATGACCAAACATCTCATGGATTGCAATAATTGGAAATCTGGCTTGTGCCTGAATAAAGTCATTACCCGCATTCAAATCAGGCAAGTTCTTTACACTATCAGGGGTGCGCAAACGGATAGTCTTATTCTTGTTGTTTTGCCCTTCGCTGAGCTCTTCGTTTATCACTTCTACACGGCCATCCCAAAATGCCGCTTGTTTCAATAAGTGAAGATTAAAGATAGATGATGCATTTCGTGGCGCATTAGGACCACCATCAGCGCGGGGATCGACAAGTCGGTTGCCATCATGTACTCGTCCTGGTCCCAGTATGGATGGATCCAATGCATTGACACCAACGGATAATGACAGTCCATCACCACCACCGAGCATGGGATGATGACATGACACACAGGCGACATCATTGTTCATACTTAAAGATTTGCTGAAAAAAAGTTGTTGACCTAGTTGCCATAGAGCACCATTTGTCAATGTATCTGTGTTTAAGTGACTGAGTTGCTTTTGCAGTTCAAGTTCTTTAATGCGGACACTTAGTAGCTTATCTAGCTCTGGTTCGCTAAGCTCACTGGTGTCAAAACCTGATGCTTTTATTAGAATGTCTTCACTAGCCTGAACCACATTTAAAGTGCAAAACACACAGAAAACACAGTAAATAAGAAAGCGATGGCATTTGTTAATAGTCTGAAATTGATAACTTAACATATTAATTTAATCGTAAGAGCAGGTCTGTCAAAATAAGACAGACCTGCTAAATTACATTTAATCGAGCTTAATAACCGGGATTTTGTACATAGATCCCACCACTTAAGTTGATTTGTTGGTTAGGTATAGGTAAATACTCGTGTTTACCTTTCGTAAATGCTGCTGCTTCAAGATATGGCTTTCTGATGAGTTCAATCTCAAAATAAGCATCTAATGTTTCTTTTGTTACTCCCCAGCGCACTAAATCGAAGAAACGATGCCCCTCTAAACCCAGCTCTAAACGACGTTCCCAACGTAACGCATTAAAAGCTTCTTCTTTACTAGCAAAACTACTGTAGGTATTGATGTTATAGATACTGGCATCATTTAACATACCTGTGCTATTAGCAGCTCGGGTGCGTAGACTATTGATAATTGGTAATGCTTCCTCATAACGGTCTAATTGAATTAACGCTTCTGCTTTCCACAACAATACTTCAGCATAACGAACCAAAACAGTGTTCATTGACCAAATTGGGAATGGACCATTTTCACCACGGCAATCGCAATCAGGATGTTCCAATTCTTTCATGCTAGTAAAATTTCCATAGATGCCCGGTGCGCGTGACCAAGAATCACCACCATGAATTAATGTAGGATCATATTTAAAGGGTTTACCTTCCATTGCAACAGTATGGTCCAAACGTGGATCAACATTATCAGACAACATATCGTAATTAGCATCATTATAATTTACAAATAATGGTAGTCCATTGTTGTTAGTTTTAAAGGCGTTGACGAAATTATCTGTAGGAACATGAAATCCGCAGCAGCCGAACCCACCAGCCTGAGGTGCATTCAACGCAGTTGGCCATGAACCACGACCATCAGGTGAGCCGTCATCTAATGAACGCTGTATAGCGAAGACTGATTCTTTGCTATTATCAAAGGCTGCCTGAAAGTTGTTTCCATAGTCATCAAGCAAACCGTAAATACCGGAAGCTTCAATTTCACTCACCAACGTAACAACTTCATTCAGTTTATCACTATCAATAGACACGACCTCGTGCTTGTCATTTTGCACATACGCTTGATTCAACAATGTTTTTGCTAGGTAAGCTTTGGCAGAAAGGGCTGAAGCACGGCCTACATCTTGCTGCACATCAGGTAAATTTTGTGAGGCAAAGCGGAAATCTTCAGCAATTTTATTCCATAATTGTTGATCAGTGAGATCACGGTTAGTGGTCGCTAATATTTCTTCTTGTGTCATATTTTCATCAATCCATGGAATATGCTTATGATGAATTTTCAAGTCAAAATAAAAAATAGAGCGTATAAAACGTAGTTCTGCCTGCTTCTCTTTTGCATTAGGAATACTTGCAGCATCGGCATTAGCAATAACTTGTAATCCGGCATTAGCTCGAGATATACCAGTATAATTCCGTGTCCATTTTTTATTGTTAAGATCAATTAGGTCAGGTGGAAAAGATTCCATATCTGGCACTAAAGGCGCAAACATTGATAGAGCATGATAGGCAAAGATATCACTTGGCCCATTACCCCCTTTATGTGCATCTCCTGCACGTAAATTACCAGTTGGCCACAAAAACATAGGCGATGTGTAATGATCATTGCCTAAATAAGAATAGGCTGCAATGACCAAACCATCTATATTCTCAGCACTGGTGACCTGCGCTTGGGTTAATACGGCTTTGGGTGGAACATCAAGGTCGCCGCTGCCGCAAGATATAACGGACATAGCTATTAAACTACTTGCAAATAATTGATACATTTTTTTCATAATTTTTCTCTGATTTTTCATCTTTAATCTGTCTATACTATGGAATAAATACACTTAGAAACTCACATCTATGCCGATAGTGATTCGTCGAGGAACCGGAAAGACCTCATTTGGAGCCTCAGGATCTTGGCTCAAGGTTCCGTTTGGAGTAATGGTTAATAAATTTGATCCCTGAAGATAAATACGGGCATCCTGAATACCATAGTCATCTAACACTGTGTCCTCAAATCTGTAACCCACCGACAAGTTTCGTAATTTCAAGTAGCTTCCATCTTCCCAAAAGAAACTCGACTGTCTACCTTCACCATTGTTGTCGACTAATGTTAACGCCGGTACTGTCGAGTCAGTATTAGCAAGTGACCATGCATCTAATACTCGCGAACCATAATTCGAACCAATATTTAATGAGGTGAAATCAGTAAATAGACGCCAGTTATTTCTGACAGACCCGCCTTTTACTCCTTGCCAAAACATATTGAAGTCCCATTGTTTATGATTAAGAGTAAAGTTGAAGCCGTAGATGAAATCAGGATCAGGGTTAACAAAATAATCCTGATCATTTTCATCAATAATGCCGTTATTATCTAAGTCTGCCCAACGAATTCGTCCAAGCCCAGCAGCTGATTGAGCAGCGTGCTCTTCTATTTCTTGAAGGCTTTGAAATAATCCATCAGCAACATACCCATAGACAGAATTTATAGAGTTACCTAAAATAGTTTTATCTTGACCGTTACCGCCAAATGAATTCACCACATCTTCAGGTAAAGCAATGACCTTGTTGTCTGCTTTAGAAATGTTAAAACTCATATCAACTTTCAATTCTTCATCCAAGAAATCAAAATCTAAATAATCTTCGTATCCTATAATGAATTCGAAGCCACTATTATCGATAGTCCCGCCATTTACCCATTGCTGAGCTCCTTCGCCAAGCGTCGCAAGTGGTTGAGTTAAGGTGAGTATATCTTTGGTTTCTTTTTTGAAATAATCCAAGCTACCATAAACTGTTGTGTTTAAGAGCTGGAAATCTAGACCTACATTACTTTGAGTCGACGTCTCCCACTTCAAATCAGGATTGCCAGTTTGTGCTCTTACAAAACCAGAAGGTAACGTGCCACCATTGGCTCCAGCAATATCGTAAGCGGTACCCTCATCTTGTCTATCCGTGAACAAAGATTGAGTTGCATAGCGAGGTTGATAAGTCGTGTTTGTAGCAGTTGTTGGAATCTCCTGATTACCTGTTTTACCATAACTAGCACGCAATTTAAGCGTCGATACAAACTCGATATCAAAGAAATCTTCGTTGCTAATTACCCATCCGGCCGAGGCTGCTGGGAAATTACCATATTGGTTGTTTTGACCAAACTTAGATGAACCATCTCTACGCATAGTCAAGCTAGCTAGATAACGTTGATCGTAACTATAATCGACCCGACCAAATATAGAATCTAAAGTCCATTCGTCGCCATAACCCTCGACCCTTACATTGTCAGTTGCTTGTGATAAGAATGCGAAATCACGATCATCCGATGCAAAACCAGACCCGATACCTCTTGATAATTCGGTTTCAAAATCAATTTGTTCTATACCTGCTAAGAAAGTAAATTTGTGCTTATCATCCAACAACAATTTGTATTCTGCGGTAGTAGCTAACACAATACTTCGATTCCAATTGTTTTCAACCGAAAGGTTATCGCTAAAATTTAGCGTGCCCGCCTGATATCCACGCTGGAAATTTCTAAAATTGAACTGCCCATAGTCAATGCCAACACTACTGCGTAATTTTAGGTCTTCAATCGGCGAATATTCTAGAAAGAAACTACCTTGAAATTTGTTAAACGTATGATTATTATCTCTATTTCTTTCAATTATACCTACTGGATTATCTCTATCAGTAATGCCTGGAACCGGTCCACCCCATCCGCCTGCATCATTATATACCGGTACGATCGATTGCTGTTCAATGGAAAGCCCTAGTATACTTCCTGCTAAATCATTTATTAGATTAGCTCGTTGATTAGTAACAAGTAAGGTTTGCCCAACCTTAAGTTTATTTTCAATAAGATCATGATCAGAATTGACCCTAAACGCAATCCGTTCAAATTTTGAGCCATCAACAACTCCTTCAGCATTAAAATAACCTAATGAAGTATAAAATCGAGAACTGTCACTGCCTCCTGACAAAGATAAATTAAGGTCTCTTACTTGAGATGAGCGTGTTACTTCATTAAACCAATCCGTATCAGCTGGTCTTTGTACACCGTTTGGATCTGTAAAAGCTGGCAAGATCACCTTGTACAATTCAGGATTATCATAATCCTTATTCCAATCGAAGGTATACAAAGCACTTGCTCGATCAGGATTTGAACCATCATTAATAGCCGCTTGCCATACCGATTGTGCACGTTGCGCAGTGTTAAGAGGTCGTAGATCATAGTCAAAATCTTCAAAAGTTTGATTGAATCTAAAGTTAAAGTCTAAACCCTCTCTACCCTTTTTAGTAGTTACTACAATTACGCCATTACCAGATCTAGCACCATAAATGCTGGCTGCTGCTGCATCCCTTAACACCTGTATGTCTTCAATGTCATTACTGTTAATTTCGTGCAAACCACTTTTTGACGGAATACCGTCAATAATATAAAGGGGATCATTGTTACCCAATGGGCCTAAACCCTGACCACGAATGCGTACTGTCGCGGTGGAACTAGGGTTACCATTTGTAGTAATTTGCAAGCCAGGAACCCTGCCTTGTAGATTTTGCATGACGTTACCCGCGGGTAAATCAATTACGTCTTCTAATTTCACCGTTGATATCGCACCGGTCAAGTCTGATTTTTCAACAGAGCTGTAACCATAACTAACTTCTATTATTTCAATATCGTTATTTTTTTTAGCTACTTCACTGACAAGTAAATTAGCTGATTCTTTATTCTCAACGTCTTGTGCTTGCGCCATACTTGGAATCATTAGCATTAATGAACAGTTAAATAATACTGCCCTAATGCTAAATGAAAGTTGATTTAGTTTTAGATTTTTCATACATCCATCCTGTGTGTGTGTTTGGATAACTCATTTAAACAACGTTGTCTTTATACATTTATATAACGTTCATGTACAACTTTCAACATATATTTAACAAAAGTTCTACTGTTTCGACCAGTTAATCAGGATTTAATAAGATTTGTTTATCAATCACAAGACGAATTGGCTTTACGCGATCATAATTACGATTGCTAAAAGCGGTAGATTTAACTTAAATGCTCTGTGATATTTGGACATAAAAAGACCCCCAGTAATTGGATAGTCCAACTATTGGGGGTCAGTCGCCTTTTTTTACTACTTAGAATAAAGAGTCATTCACTACTATTCTAAGATCTCTCGATAACTATCCAAATCAGGACAGCTACATACCAAGTTACGATCTCCGTACACATCATCGATACGGTTCACTGATGGCCAGAACTTATTACGAGCTACCGCTGCCACTGGATACGCTGCGAGTTCACGCGTATAGCTGCGCTCCCAGTTAGCATCACAGATATCAGCCAACGTATGCGGCGCATTATGTAATGGGTTATCAATCGCATCCCACTCACCTGATTGCACTTTAGCAATCTCATGACGAATACCAATCATCGCTTCGATAAATCTATCAAGCTCAACTTTCGCTTCTGATTCAGTCGGCTCAATCATCAACGTACCCGCTACTGGGAATGACATCGTTGGCGCATGGAAACCATAATCGTTCAAACGCTTAGCCACATCCATCTCAGTGACGCCTGAGGCTTCTTTGAGTGGACGTAAATCAATAATACATTCGTGAGCGACGCGGCCATTCATCCCTTTGTACAAAATAGGATAATGCGCTTCAAGTTGCTGTGCGACATAGTTAGCATTTAATATTGCCACTTCTGTTGCACGCTTTAAGCCTTCGCTGCCCATCATTTTGATATACATATAGCTGATCGGTAAGATTGATGCACTGCCCCACGGCGCTGCTGATACAGCACCATTACGCGCATCTGATGCACCTAATTGTTCACCTGTACCACCGGCAACCACTTCCACTTGTGAGTGATTTGGTAAAAACGGCGCTAAATGCGCTTTAACACCAATTGGTCCCATACCAGGACCGCCACCACCATGTGGGATACAGAATGTTTTGTGTAAGTTCAAGTGTGATACATCTGAGCCAATTAAGCCTGGCGATGTGATCCCCACTTGCGCATTCATGTTCGCGCCATCCATGTACACCTGACCACCAAATTCGTGGACAATATCACAGATCTCTTTAACCGTTTCTTCATACACACCGTGCGTCGATGGGTACGTAATCATGGCACATGCTAGGTTATCAGCGACTTCTTCAGCCTTGCTGCGTAAATCCACTAAATCCACGTTACCCGCTTCATCACAGTTGACCACGACCACTTTATAGCTCACCATCTGCGCTGACGCGGGGTTAGTCCCGTGCGCTGATTGTGGAATTAACACCACATCACGATGATCATCACCACGGCTTGCATGGTAGCGTTTAATCGCTAACAAACCGGCGTATTCACCTTGTGCACCTGAGTTAGGCTGCATCGACATCGCATCATAACCAGTAATATCAATTAACCAATCTGACAACTCGTCTATCATGGTTTTGTAACCACCGGCTTGTTCAATTGGCGCAAATGGGTGTAACTGACCAAATTCAGGCCAAGTCACGGGGATCATCTCCGCTACTGCATTGAGCTTCATCGTACATGAACCTAATGAAATCATAGAGTGGTTCAACGCTAAATCTTTGTCTTCTAAAGATTTAATATAACGCAGCATTTCAGTTTCTGAGTGATATGAATTAAACACATCATGTGTCAAAAACTCACTTTCACGTACCAAACTATCAGGAATACCATGCATACCCGTTTGGGTTAACTGCGCATCAATCTGTGCGATGGTCTCAGCATAAAAACCGGCATCAGCTTGAGCACCCAAGAATACCGATAACAAATCAGCTAAGTCTTCACGCGTTGATGTTTCATCAAAAGCAACCGATACCGCACCATCTAAATCAGAGCGTAAGTTAATATCTAATGCTTGTGCTGCGGCAATAATGCCCGCCTTATCCGCGACATCGACTGTCACCGTATCAAAGAAAGTGTTGTGACGAACGCTTACGCCTTTACTAGCATCCTGAGCACTCGCTGCATTTAACGC
>DBBN01000042.1:96489-112589 GCA_002292215.1 Glaciecola sp. UBA983
ATATGTTGTTCACGAGTTTGCAATGCCATGCGCAAAGCTGGACGACCACGTGTATCTTTAGACACACCAATAATACGACCAGGTAATGAACGCTTGTAACTTTCACGAGTTGCAAAAAACGCCGCATGAGGACCGCCGTAACCCATAGGTACACCAAAGCGCTGTGCAGAACCAAAGACCACATCCGCACCTAGCTCTCCAGGTGGCTTAAGCAAGGTTAAACCTAGTAGGTCAGTTGCAACCGATACAATCGCTTTATTGGCTTGCAAGGCGGCTATGATTTCAGAGATATCATTAAGCTCACCTTCCGTACCAGGGTATTGTAATAATGCCCCAAATACATCGTGCTCAGCAGCATTAATCGCATCACCATAAATCACTTCAAAACCAAACATATCAGCGCGAGTTTGTACCACGTCTTTGGTTTGTGGGTGTACGTTGTTGGCAACAAAAAACGCATCGCATTTTTTATTTTTAGACACACGCTTGGCTAATGCCATTGCTTCAGCTGCAGCCGTCGCTTCGTCTAACAAAGAGGCAGAAGCAAGCTCCATTCCCGTTAAATCAATCGTGGTTTGTTGGAAATTCAAAATCGCTTCTAAACGACCTTGCGCTATCTCTGGCTGATAAGGCGTATATGCCGTGTACCAACCTGGATTTTCTAATACGTTACGCAAAATCACGTTCGGTGTATGCGTATTATAATAGCCCATACCAATAAAAGAGCGTTTGATTTGGTTTTGACCCGCTATTTCTTTTAACGCAGCAAGGGCTTGCACTTCGGTAAAGGCTTCACCGACATTCAGCCCTTCCGAGCGGATGCTCGCAGGCACAGTTTGCGTCATAAGATCGTCTAAAGACTCCGCGCCCACCACATCAAGCATTGCTTGAATTTCAGGACGGCCAGGGCCAATATGGCGACGGATAAAATCGTTATTATTCTCAAGTTCATTGAGTGATAGGTTACTAAATGGCATAAGTTAAGCGCTTCTTTGAATAAACAGTTTCCAGTCACAGTAGGTATTTACTGCTACCAAATCTGATCGCATCTTGTCCACGGCAAACAGACAAGACGCCACCGTTATATGATCATCGTTAAATGATTATCGAGACTTACTCGTCTTCGATACTTTCTGCATATCCATCTGCATCTAACAAACTCTCAACTTCGCTGATATCGTCAGCTTTGACTTTAAATAACCAACCGTCACCGTATGGGTCAGAGTTAACCAGCTCAGGTGAGTCTTCTAAATCTTCATTGACTTCGATAACTTCGCCAGTGATAGGCGCGTAAACATCAGACGCCGCTTTAACCGACTCAGCAACGGCAACATCGTCACCCATTGCGATTTGATCACCTTCATCAGGCAGATCCAAAAAGACCATGTCGCCTAATAACTCTTGTGCATGTTCAGTAATGCCTACGGTATAGATACCGTTACCTTCTGGACGAACCCACTCGTGGCTAGCTGCATATCGTAATTCTGCTGGAATGTTGCTCATAATCGTTCCTAAATGTTGGTTTGTTTGTTCTACCTGATTCAAGCTATGTATGTTGAACTTGAATCAGGCATTAATTAAATGTGTTAAATCTATACTAAAATACTTATAAAACGCTTTTGCCGTTACGCACAAAACTAGGCTTAACTACATCTACTGTAACCCACTTTTTGCGCATTTCAACCTCGGCGTGATCTGTCACTGAACTGGCAACCCGTGCAAGTGCTACGGAATGCCCTAATGTTGGCGAAAACGTCCCAGAAGTAATGATCCCTTCACCGCCTTCCACGGTTACTTTTTGGCCTGCGCGTAATACGCCTTTTTCACGCATAACCAGACCGACTAACTTGTCAGTACCCGCCGTTTTTTGTGCAGTTAATACGTCACGACCGACGAAATTGCGATCCTGAGGCTCCCATGAAATCGTCCAGCCCATATTGGCCTCAAGTGGCGAAATCGTCTCGTCCATATCTTGGCCATACAAGTTCATGCCCGCCTCTAAGCGCAATGTATCACGTGCACCTAATCCACAAGGAGCAACACCTAAATCTAATAATGCTTGCCAAAAATCAGCCGCTTGATCATTCGGTACCATGATCTCATAACCCGCTTCCCCCGTGTAACCGGTGGTCGCAATAAACAAATCTTCGGCTTGCACGCCATAAAACGGCTTCATGCCGGCAACGGCTTCGTTTTGGGCTGCACTAAACAACT
This sequence comes from Glaciecola sp. UBA983, assembly GCA_002292215.1. Classification (GTDB taxonomy): domain Bacteria; phylum Pseudomonadota; class Gammaproteobacteria; order Enterobacterales; family Alteromonadaceae; genus Opacimonas. The sequence goes on from DBBN01000042.1 coordinate 98,704, forward strand.
GTCCCGCTTTGGCTTTGGCATTCGGACCTTGCACCGCAATCATCGCAAACTCATCACGCTCAGTAATGGTTACAGTGAAACCTTCGGCCTTCGCCGCTAACCAATCTAAATCTTTTTGCTTAGTCGCTGAGTTAACCACCAAACGGTAGTTAGTATCGTCGAAAAAGTACACAATCAAGTCGTCTACAACACCGCCGGCTTCATTCAGCATCCCCGAATATAGCGCCTTGCCTTTGTCTTGTAACTTCGCCACATCGTTGGCTAATAAATAACGTAAATACGCTTGAGCTTGTGGGCCTTTGACATCGACAATCGTCATGTGTGATACGTCAAACATACCGGCATCACGGCGTACAGCATGGTGTTCCTCGATTTGCGAACCGTAGTTAATTGGCATATCCCAACCAAAAAAATCAACCATTTTAGCGCCCGCTTCAAGGTGTTTTGCGTGTAATACCGTCTTATTTGTCATGTCCAAGCCTATTGTTGAGGGTGCTGACCCAATCCATATTATGTATTTATACTAGCGATGTGAAAGCCGTAAATCTAATTTGAAAGTTTAATTTATATATAAGTTTTTTAAATGTATACTCAATCTAATATCAGCTTACCTTATATTCATAATCTTCCTGAATGAGGACGAATAAATGCAACAACTCTCTTTGGATGCCGTGCGGATGTTTGTCACCGTGCATGATTTTGGTGGCTATGCCAAAGCCGGTGAAGTCATTGGTCGCTCCCAACCCGCTATCTCACTGCAAATTAAAAAACTCGAAACCCAATTAGGTAAAAAACTCTTTACCAAATCCGGGCAACGCCATGTGTTATCGCTTGATGGTGAATGGTTTTTGACCCAAGCGCGTGAGCTGTTAGCCTTAAATGACAAGATCTTACAAAGTGTCCAAGCCAATTCCCTCAAAGGTCGTCTTCGTTTAGGGATCCCGTCAGAGTTTGCATCGACCTTATTACCCAGTTTGATTGGTGAGTTTTCTCAGCGCTACCCTGATGTATCATTGGATGTGACCTCTGCGTTATCTAGGCATTTGTTATCCAGTGCGCACAAAGATGATTTTGACTTGGTCTTGGCACTGGTGCCTCCCGAACAGACCACCACAGGCGAGGTTATTCGCAAAGATGAACTAGTGTGGGTTGGCGATGATTCGTATCCAATTAAACCCGATATGTTGTCCTTAGTGCTTGCTCCAGATGGTTGTGTGTATCGCAGTCGTGCCATTGAACTACTCAAACAACAAACCCAAATGTGGAAAATTCGCTACACCAACCCTGATTTATACGGATTAATTGCTGCCATGCAACAAGGCTTAGGGGTGACGCCTCTGGCGCGCTCATCCGTTCCCGATGCGCTACAAATCATCCGCAGTCCACTATTACCTAAACTTGGCAAAATCAATATTTGCTTATTTAACTTCGACACCCAACATCCCGAAGTCAGTAAAACTTTGTCCACATTTATCCGCCAACGATTACGCGCAAAAACCTAGTCAACACATCACACATTCGCTACACTAAAATTGGTAATAATTTGGAACTGACCCTATTTTATATGGAGAAACTAACATGGCAAAAGTAGCAGTGATTTTAGCAGGATGCGGCGTGTATGATGGCGCAGAAATTAATGAAGCGGTACTCACCTTATTACACCTTGCAAAAGCCGGTGCGCAAGTACAGTGCTTCGCCCCTGATCAAGAGCAATTCCACACAATCAATCATATGACCGGTGAAGAAATGCCTGAGTCGCGCAATGTCATGGTGGAAGCATCGCGTATTACCCGCGGCGATATCCAACCACTCACCGCACTCAATGCCGACAGATTTGATGCGTTGATCGTTCCTGGGGGCTTTGGTGCCGCCAAAAACTTATGTGATTTTGCAATCAAAGGTACCGATGCAACCATCAGCAATGCCATGTTTGATGCCTGTGCACAGTTTGCCAAATCCAGTAAACCTGCCGGTTATATGTGTATCGCCCCAGCGATGATCCCAATGGTCTATGGCGCCGATGCCAAGGTGCAAGTAACCATTGGTAATGATGTTGACACCGCAGCGGCCATCACTCAATTAGGCAGTGTGCATATTGCGTGTGCGGTTGATGATATTGTGATTGATAACACTCACAAAGTCGTGACAACACCTGCATATATGTTGGCATCAAATCTGGTTGAAGCCGATGCAGGGATTGGTAAGTTGGTAACCGCTACACTAGCACTGATTGAATGATAAAATGTCGCTTAATAATAAGAAGAAGAATTACTATGCCCCTACACTTAGATAACACGACCACTACGTCTCGCCTGAAACGACACTTAACCAGTTTCGGTAAGCTTGGCGTGCTGGTTAGCATCATCACGCTGTTTAGCGCATTGAATGCGCCAGCATATGCCAAAGCCGGTGCCTCTGCCCCCACCAAATCAGCACAAGAAGGCCAAGGGCCTTACACTAAACTGATTTTACGTGGCGTTAACCTCGTTAGCGGCGAAGGTGCACCGACCAGAGGACCGGTAGATATCGTCGTTGAAAACAACATCATCACCAATATCGTTTCGGTTGGTCACCCCGGTGTGCCAATTAAGTCCCAAGGTCGTCCTGTCGCAGATAGCAATACCAAAGAAATGTCACTTGAGGGCTATTATGTCCTGCCGGGCTTTGTCGATATGCATGGCCATATTGGCGGCTCGGCTGATGATATTCCTGCCGAATACGTGTTTAAATTATGGTTGTCGCATGGGATCACGACAGTGCGTGAACCAGGCAGTTTTAATGGACTCGATTGGGTTATGGATCATGTTGAGCGCTCAGCGCAAAACACCATAGTCGCCCCGCGCATCATTCCGTATTTAGGCTTTGGCATGGGTAGTGACAAGCCAATTTATAATGCTGAGCAAGCTCGTGATTGGGTTAAGTCCACTAAACAAAAAGGGGCCAAAGGCATTAAGTTTTTTGGGGCGACTCGCAATGTCATGGAAGCGGCATTGGACGAAGCCAACCAGCAAGGCTTAGGGTCGATGATGCACCATGCCCAGCTCAACGTAAAAAGTATGAATGCATTGGACTCAGCGCGCTTAGGCTTAACTACAATGGAGCATTGGTATGGCTTACCTGAAGCATTATTTACCCAACGCACCATTCAAGATTATCCTTCTACATACAACTACAACGATGAGCAGCACCGCTTTGCCGAAGCCGGTAAGTTGTGGGCGCAAGCTGCTAAACCTGGGTCTGATAAATGGAATGCGGTACGTGATGAGCTCATCGCATTAGATTTCACTATCAATCCCACTATGACAATATATCAAGCCAGTCGCGATCTCATGCGTGAACGCAGTGCGCCGTGGCATAAAGAGTATACCTTACCGACCTTGTGGGATTTTTTCACTCCTTCGCGTTATGCTCATGGCTCATATTGGTTTGATTGGGGCACTAAAGAAGAAATAGAGTGGCGTAACAACTACCAGCAATGGATGGCGTTTTTAAATGATTTTAAAAATCACGGTGGACGAGTCACCGCAGGCTCTGACTCTGGTTATATCTACAAAATCTATGGTTTTGGTTACATTGCTGAGCTGGAGTTATTACAAGAAGCAGGCTTTAATCCGTGGGAAGTCATTCAAGCAGCCACCTTAAATGGTGCAGAAGCCTTAGGACTGGATGATCAAATTGGCTCAGTCACCATTGGCAAAAGAGCCGATATGGTGGTCATTAAAGAAAACCCCATTCATAATCTCAAGGTGTTGTATGGTACCGGCCATTATCGGTTAAATGATCAAAATGAGCCGATCCAAGCAGGTGGTGTGGATTACACCATAAAAGATGGGATTGTGTATGATGCTAAGGCACTGTTAGCGGATGTACGTGAGATGGTCGCTAATGCCAAATTAATAGCTACGTCAGAACAGTCAGCCAAAAACCAAGCTAAGAAATAGCAATCTAATAAATAGATTGCTGTTTAAAAATAAAGATAAACCCTATGACGCATGCGCAATGGTATGCGGCATAGTAAGTTCGCGTGCTAATAATTTATGCGTTAAATAATGTAACAACTCAGTTTCATGTTCAGAACGCTCTCCATCAACACCCGTTATTCCCATTGCTACTTCGACCACCTTTGCAGCATCAAAGTTAAGCTCATCAGCTTGAGACTTTAAAAACTCCAAAGCATCACCCGCATCATTAGCTACTCTGGCTTCATGTATAGCTTGGGTCAAAAAGGCATCCTTACAAATCGGACTTTGCCATTTTAAATCATCAATCAATTCTTCTAGATAATCTTGTTCAGTTAAACTTACCAACCCATCGACCTGATACAACAATACAGCTGTCTTAATTAAAGCTTCGTTAAAACGTTGATTCGGAGATAATTGCATGTTTCACCTCTTTATTTTTCATTCAGATTTTAGACCAGAAAGCGACCGAAAAGTTTCACCAATACTAATCTAAAGACTAAATTAATATAGTAAGTAACGGTTCATTAGTTATAGAATTAAATAACATTCCATTAACACACTGAATCATCAGTAGTTTTTACTTATTTACCTGCTCCTGGGGCAATAGCTACGTTTTCTATTGTCTGTAATATTGCTAAATTCGCTAAGGCTAATTGGCAACCTTGACCACTGAAGCGTGCTCCTTTGGAACAATCTACTTGCCATTGACGCAACACATATGCCGCCACACAGGCACGAACATGAATATCGACTTTCCCATCCACCATCGCATAATCCATTTCAACAGCCAAAGACGAGCTTAAACTCGGATGAGGAACTAATTGCAACGTCACAAATTCATTAAACTGTGTATCGGCGACACTACGCTCATGTGGATTAACCGGCTCATCCGTCTCAGCAATATAAGTAAAACGCGTGCATACAAAATCACGAAAGGCTTGATGCATTCTGTCATAAGCACGCACATGCCAACGATGCCCATTATTAATTAACGAGTGCGGGACCAGATCTCGTTCCCCTTCCCCAGATGCTACTGACACGTACTGACAATTCATGACACTTCCTTGATGGATTGCACGCATCAGCGCTGCGATAATCTCGGCATCAGGATGAATTAAGCGAACAGCATCAAAACATTGTTCTGAGGCCAACGTACCTAACGTACCACTGGCAATACCATTGCCAAAACCTTGTGAAAGCGCAGTTAAAATTTGTTGCGGCTCGTGCACAAACACAGAGGTAAACTCAGACTTGCGATAATAGGATTTGGTTTGATGGATCAACACTAAATTATCAGGCGCAATAGCTCTATATTGAGCAAAGTCTCGGGTTGCAGCTGCTAAACCGGTTCTAAATCGGGCAATCAATTCGGTTCGAGAAATATGACCAAAATACTGCAAACTAAAATCGATAAACGCTAAACGCTCTTTTTGAGCATGAGGTAAATCATCAATTTGTTGTTGTAACGTATGCGAAAAATCCGGGTTAATATCCATAGTACAAAGTTCCTTGTGCTGCATTTGCGACTGAGTTAACGCCGAGTCTAGTTAAGGCTAGATAGGTTGCGATAAAAAATTAAACGGCATGGATGTCCAGTGTAGCTTAGTGCATAAAAACATGCAATCATTTTGATTGCACCACTCCGGCAGACCGAAATAGCTGCATATGCACATCGACTAACGCATCAATATCACGTTGATAGCCGCCGCCAATTACAGCCGCGACTGGCACACCTGCCGCAGCACATTTGGCATAGACCATGCGATCTCGTGCTAACACGCCTTCAGTCGTAATAGCCAGATGTCCCAAATCATCATCGATATGTATATCCACACCCGCATCATAAATCACCGCATCAGGACGAGCCTGAATAAATGCCAAGTACAACGCACTATCGACGGTTTCTAGGTACTCAGTATCGCCCGACCCTTTGGCCAAACCAATATCCATATCTGAAACTTGTTTACGATGTGGAAAGTTTTTTTCACCATGTATCGATACGGTAAAAATATTTGCATTACCTTGGGCTAACTTTGCCGTGCCATCCCCTTGATGCACATCACAATCAAAAATCAACACCGAATCAATACCCGGTTTAGCGAGCATAGTGAGTGCTGCAAGATACAAATCATTAACCATGCAAAAGCCCGAACCAAAATCGGCAAACGCGTGATGATAGCCTCCTGTTAAATTCAGTGCTTTACCGTGCTCAAGGGCAAGTTGCGCCGTTAATACTGTGCCTCCGGCTGCCGTTAATGTGCGTTGGATCAGTTGCTCTGACCAAGGAAAGCCAATGCGTCGCATCGCTTTAGGATCGAGCTTACCGCTGCATAGCTCGTTAATGTAGGTGTGGTCATAAACTTGACTTAATTTGATTGGATCTAGGGGCTCAGGTGTGTAAAAATCAGTTTTATTGACCCCTTGCGCGATTAACGCAGCATAAATCCCTTGGTATTTTTCAATGGGAAATCGGTGCCTGTATGGCAAATCGAGTTGTGAATAGATTGGATGAAATACCAACGGGATCATGACATCATTAGCTTAGGCGCTTGAGGGCTTTTTTTAATGCTTGTTTAAGCTGCTTGTCATCATTCGCTTGAATACTCTTATAGAGTTGCGTTGCAGTTACTTTATCCCCCATGGCTTGCACAATATTGGCTTTTCTGAACGTTGCCCAATGAATACTCGGCATGCCATTACCAATAGCTGCATTGGCGATATAATTGTCTAATGCCGCCAGTCCCACAGGGTAAAAATCCTGAGCTAAGATCGCCGTTTTACCAATCTGATATTGCGCCGAGAAATACCGTTGTTGATACTCTTCATTTTCAGCATCCAACGGAACTTGACTTAACAGACCTATCGCTTGGGCATATTCTTGATGGTTTTGTTTAATCATACCCGCATTAAATAAAAACCAAGGATCATCACTGTGTTGGGCTAAGCCTTCTTGTAACAACAGCTCTAATCCCGGTTTATCTTCTAAAGCTGTATACACCATGATATTGGCTTTAAGACCTTCGATCGGATCAAGTGCAGTAATCGCTTGGGCCACCTGCTTGGCCTTGTCCATATCCCCACCGGCGATACTCGGTGCTTGTACATAAAAACTTAACAACCCTAATTGATAGTCAATATTAGTGGGGGCAAGTGCCACTGCTTGCTCGAAACTATCCAGTGATTTGCCAGCATAGCTCAATGCAGAAAAAATACTATTTGCAGCTTGTTGCCCCATAATACTGCCACGCGTAAAATGCATCCGAGGATCTTGGTCATCTTGTTTGCGCGCCAGCTCGATCCAATCTTCAGCTTCATCCAAATCGAAGCTCATATACACTTGAGCAAGTTTAATTTTGGCTAATATGTCGGATTCTTGGGACTGATAAAACGCAATCGCTTGGGTGGTGTTTCCGGTAGCTAATGCGCTATCACCTTTACTTATATCGGCAAAGGCGAGCGTGCTATAAAATATTAAGCTCGCCACAGCGACAGCAGCACAAAGCAAGGTGTGATGACGAGGCATAATGTTCCTTTTTAGAATAAACGCTGCATTTACACTTGTGTCAACGTCAAATATGTTTGTTGAATGACATGCGCGTCATTACTCGCACGATGCCGGGTCAGTTGTAATTGGGTTTCAATGTGATGTTTAACATCCGCCCATTGTTCGCACTGTGACTCTTTGAGTAACAGTTCAATCGAACTCAAGCGAAAGTCCATCTCAATATCTGATTTCTCAAATAAGGTTCTCAGCCAAGGATAATCCACCACCCACGCATCACTGTATAAAATACGATTAGCATATAGACGATTAAGTTCGTTACAAATATCTTCACCTTGGTGGCCTTTGTCACACAATAAATCACGTGATATGCCATGCACCGCTTCAGCGGAATCATCCCAGTGTTGCCAAGCAGCAAACGGTTTGATTAAGCGGCAATAACGTGAACCATCAGCCGAAACAATACCCACTTCAATGGGGTACGAGTGTGAACCAAAACCACTGGCTTCAATATCGATAATATCAGGAATAAACTGCGCTGCTTGCATATTCATTGCATAGTCACCTCGAGTTTACTCTTAACAGTAGACGGTCAACGAAGTTCCTGCAAACAGTGCAGTCGATAATTTTACTTACTTACGAAGTTTGACTAAGGTATTTAATACATTATTTGCTAATTTACCATAAGGTGGGGCTAAAAATTTAATGGTTGAAAAGCTTGCCTGTTTGAACACAGGTCGTAACTTTGAAAACGTTAAAAACCCTTCATAGCCATGATAATGCCCCATACCACTAGGACCTATTCCACCAAATGGTAAATCATGTTGCGCAACATGGAACAAGGCATCATTAATGGATACCCCCCCTGACATAATGTTTTCAATATAAAAATCGGCTAAATGCGAGTCATTAGTAAATGCATAAAATGCTAATGGACGATCCTTAGCTTGCACATACTCGACAATGTCTTGTTTATCTTGGTAAGGCATGACAAACAATAAAGGACCGAAGGTTTCACGATTAGCGATAGTCATTTCTTCCGTGACATCTAAAATCAATGTCAGAGGAAATTTACGCATCTCGCTTTGTGGATCTTGGCTATTGAGATTAATGACTCGCGCACCTTTAGCTCGGGCATCTTCGACCGTTGCAGACACGCGATTAAATGACACATCATCGATAATGGAGGTGTAATCCAATGAGCCAATATCTGGCACATGTTTTTTGGTCCACTCAGTCGCAGCTAGAATAAAATGCTCAAGTTGAGATTCATGCACAAATAAATAATCGATATTGGTACAAATTTGCCCAGCATTGTACTGTTTGGCAAACATGATCCGCTCTACGCCTTTTTGTAAATCATAATCAGGGCATAAGACTGCAGGCGACTTACCGCCTAGTTCTAAGGTCACCGGGGTTAAGTTTTTAGCGGCATTCGCCATCACTTTACGACCCGTTGCTCCGGAGCCGGTAAACATCAAATGATCAAATGGCACACTGGAAAATTGTTGTCCCACTATACCTGTCTCATCAAAGAATTGGAGTTTTTCTGGAGTAAAATATTTAGGCGTCAGCTCAATCAGTAACTTACATAAATTGCGTGAGTTTTCAGACATTTTCACCATCGCGCGATTACCCGCAGCAAATGCGGCAGCCAAACCCATGAAAGAAAGATTAATCGGAAAGTTCCAAGGAATAATCAAACCAATTACACCAATCGGCTGAGGGATGACCTTGTTTTTCGCACCAAAAAACATCGTGATATCGACATGACGTTTTTGCACTTTCATCCACTTTTTAACTTTTTTCCGTGAAGAAATAATATCGTCAACCGCAACTAAGATTTCCGCTAACATTGACTCATGGCGAGAACGATTACCGTAATCAGTATTAATCGCTGCGACAATCGCCTCTGAATTGTCCATTAACATGGCTTTTAGATTAGCTAAATGTTTGTAACGTTCATCTAGAGATTCATACGGATGTTGATCAAACGCACGTCGTTGAAGAGTAAAGTGTTGGTTTAGGTGAGTAAAAATACTGGCTGCATCCTCTGGGTCATAATCAAACTCAGTATGCGATGGTTCAGGATTAGTTGCAGGTACAGATTCTGCAGTATTGGTGTTGTCGTCTTTGGTTAATTCCTGCTCAAGCATCACTCTTTCCTAAAATATAAATAATAAGCATTTATACCCTAAAAAGCAGTCTTGGTTCAAACTAAACAACATTTATTTAACAAATACTACATAATAATAAAAGTGGGAGTTGGCCGATAAGCCGGGTTCTGTCGTGGACAATCATTCGTCTAGGCCTGCAATCGCTCACAGGCTCAAGCAACCTACCCGTCTCCGCTGCGGGTCGCAACTATGGAGACCTATTTGGTCTTGCTCCGGGTGGAGTTTACCTTGCTATGCACTGTTACCAGGCACACGGTGCGCTCTTACCGCACCCTTTCACCCTTACCAACTGCTGTCGAAACAACGGTTGGCGGTCTTCTCTCTGCTGCACTTGTCGTCGGTTTAACCCGCCCAGGCGTTACCTGGCACCCTACCCTATGGAGCCCGGACTTTCCTCCCCCTTATAACAAGTATAAGGCAGCGATTGTCTGGCCAACTCCCACAAGCATTGTACGCTGTTAGAACAACCTAGGCTAGCTAATCATGCGAAGATTATTTAGATTCAGCATTCGCCTTCGTCATATCCCCGGCTTTAATAATTGTAAAATCATCAACCGACATATATTTTTTGATGACCTTGTGCACATCTTCAGCTGTTAATCCCGACATTTTCGCCTCATAATCGCCATACCATTGCATCGTCCGGTCACGTAAAATATTGCGGCGTAAGGTCGAGACTAATTCACCATCTTTGGCACGGCTAATTTTATTATCTTGTAATAAACCTGATTTAGCGCTGGCGATTTCTTCATCAGTAAAGCCATCTTTGATCACTCTTGCGATTTCTTCTTTAAAACCAATTTCAACTTTCACAAGATTTTGCGGCGCGGTAATCGCGTAAGCACCAAAGGTTGATTTGTCATCCAATGGCAATTGCGTCATAAATGAACCTGCACCATAACTTAGACCATCTTGTTGGCGCAAGCGTGTCGCTAACCGACTATTTAAAAAGCCACCACCAATAATATAGTTCGCGAGTTCAAGCGCTGCGGCATCCGCATGAGCACCGCCGACGGGTAACATTAATGCTGCGACGAACGTTGCATTTTCTTTATCCGGAGTATCGAAAGTGATTGTTTGGGCCGCAACATTTGTGAAGGCATCGCTGATCCGTGTATACTCGACCTGACTATCCCATGTGCTAAACAATTGCGTAAATTGAGCCGTTAACGCCTCAGCTGCAAAATCCCCTACAATCCCAACATGTAAATTATTAGCACCGTAATAGGTCGCATGAAACTCACGAAGCTGTGCCAAAGATAATGTCTCGATGTCATTTAATAACTCTTCATAGGTCGGTGTATAATTAGGGTGACCTTTGGCAACCGGGTTTTGTACACGACGATATTGATTAAATGCTAAGCGTTGTGGATCTTGAAGATTCTGCTCCACATCAACTTTTAAGGTACTTTTATATTGTGTGAACTCTGCTTCATCAAACGTGGGTTGTTGTAATATCGACGCTAATAGTGTCAGTACCTGTGGTAAATTTTCACGTGTGGTAGTGATGCCGGCATAAGCGTATTCAGCGCCACCAGATACATTAACTTGCGCTTTTAATTTATCGAATTCATCTTGGATAGCTTGACGGTTGAGCCCTGCAGCACCACGCATCAACATGTCGCCTGTCGCTTCAGAAATTAACGCTTTGCCATTGAGGTTCTGCACATTGCCATAATTCATTAGCATATTAACAACAACCGTTTCTCCACGTGTTTTTTTAGGTAATAACGCCAACGTTGTGCCATTTTCTAAAATCACTTTTTGTGTGCGTTTATCAATATTACTAAACGATGGTTCAAACACTTCACCTTGCGCAATCGCAGCTCGACCTTGGTAACCTTCAACCATGGCTGCAACTGACTCAACTTGTGGGATTGTGACCCGCTCAGGTTTATCCGTTGGGATAAACTGTCCTAAAGTACGGTTATTGCGAACCAAATATTGTTCTGCTACACGTTGAACATCTGCCACAGTGACTGCTTCTATGCGATCACGGTGCAAGAAATATAAACGCCAATCTCCCATGCCCAACCATTCACTCAACTCTAGCGCTATACGTTCTGATGAATTAAATGATAATTCGATGTTTTTTAGCAAATTGCGTTTAATGCGATCCACTTCTGCTTGCGTGATACCGTTTACCACAATACTTTCAATCTGTGATAGCAATGCTGTTTGAGTGGCATTAATGTCATTTGCTTTGTCAACTTCGGCAAAATAAAACGCCAGTCCAGGATCTTGCCATTGAAAGTTAAACCCATAAACTCGGCTGGCTAACTTTGCTTCAACTAACCCTTTGTGTAAACGACCACTCGGCGTATCGCCTAGTATATTAGTTAACACTTCAACTGCCGCAAAATCAGGATGAGAGCCAGCTGGGATATGATAAGCAGCAGCAACTAACTGTGCATCGCCGACACGGCGAACCGAGACACTGCGCTCACCGGCTTTAGGTGGATCCATGGTATATAGTTTGGGGAGGACTCGATCAGGTTTGGAGATCACACCGAAATAAGACTCAATTTTAGTAAGCATCACCGATGGCACAAATTTACCTGCGACAATCAACGTTGCATTATCGGGTTGATAATACTTTCTATAAAATGCTTGGAGACGATCAATGGGTACATTTTCTAAATCCGCACGCGCTCCGATTGTTGATTTTCCATAGTTGTGCCAATCATAAGCGACACTTGCCATTTTTTGTAATGTCACTCGAAATGGACTGTTTTCGCCACTTTCAAATTCATTGCGCACCACGGTCATTTCACTGTCTAAGTCTTTTTTGGCAATAAACGAATCTACCATCCGACTGGATTCAAGAGACAACGCCCAATTAATGTTGTCTTCAGTTGCTGCAAATGTTTCATAGTAATTAGTGCGATCAGTCCAAGTGGTGCCATTAGGACGAGCACCACGAGCACTTAATTCGGCAGGAATATCGGGATGCTTTGGCGTTCCTTTAAAAACCAAATGTTCGAGTAAGTGCGCCATACCCGTTTCGCCATAATTTTCATGTTTAGAACCAACACGATATGTGACATTGACGGTCACGGTTTCTTTGGTTTGGTCTGGAAACAAGAGTACCTGTAATCCATTATCTAGTTGATATTCAGTGATCCCTTCTACCGCATTCACAGGGGAAAGATCGTTTGTAACAGCAGCAGTTTTAGCAACTGTCGCTTGAGCAAATAAATGCACAGTACTAATGCTAACGACCAATGAAGTCATCATTAATTTAGAGAAACGATGTGATTTAAACATAAGATATCCTGCATGAAATAAAGTCATTTTTGTTAGTGTAAAATAAACTAAGACAGGATGATTCCTGTAATTTGTTACATTTTGTATAACTTGGTGTCAGATGGGTGCCAGGTGATAATATTTTGACTGAGCAGAAAAAAGCGATTTAGTGTATCAATCAGTCGACCATTTTAGGCAAGGCTACAGACGATTTCCACATTGCTCCGATGCTTGTTGCCAATCGAATAATTGATTAGCCACTTTTAATGCTGATTTGCCTACTTTACGGCCTTTTTTGCTAGTCAACATACTGGTTATTACGCCCCAGCAACACACTCCATAAAACCAGTTAATGCCCCGGATTGTGATAAACCTGATACCATTTTCATAAAATCCGTCATTTATATCCTTTTTATTCGATTTTACATTTTTTGTGCAAAGCCAGTGGTACTAAAGATCACAAGGGTTTCACACCTTATTTCTCCCGTTATTATTGGTTAATTTGCAATCATTTTCAAAATGATGCTATTTACTTTGGGTTTTTCATGTACAATAGCTTCTCTGGACATCGAATAAAGTTCCTAATGAAAGCATATGCTGATATTTCTGAATTAATCAATAATTTAGAAGCAGAGATACAATCACTGAGTCATACGATTACGACACTCAAAAAAACACCTTCAAGTGTAAACGAGCAAATCATTCTCAAGTATATCGATACCCGTAGTACAGGTAGAACGAAAGATTATGTTCGTTCACTCGATATCATGTCTGATCGTGGAACGTTATTTTCATCCGGTGATGTGACTAAGCTTATCAAAGATGGGGCAGATGATATTTCTACTGACCTGCTTGATATAGCAAAAAAAGTAGTCAATATCAAAAAACGATAATCCAATTGGATTCAATGTCTGATTTGTAATGGTGATAGCAAATCAGAATTTTTATTTTCACCATAGTAAAAAAGAGAACATCATGAGTAAAGGTACAGTTAAGTGG
>DBBN01000102.1 GCA_002292215.1 Glaciecola sp. UBA983
ACCGCCTAATTCACCACTCAAAAGCCCTTCTAAATCAGCCAGATCGGCGTTGGCCAATTGTAATAATTGAGTAACTTGACCTAATTCACTATTAGAAATACCGAGTCCTTCAGCAGCTTGTGCTTGTAAGGATTGACGCAGTTCTGCCAACGGGCCTGCTTGATCGGCTAAAATTCCATTGACTAAGGCTTTTCCTAAGCGATTATCTAAATCTGATTTAAGTGAAAAAACCGGCGCAAAGACATCACCAGAATATTTAGATGTCACTGTCAATGAGTCTAATGTTGATAATGTTTGGGCTATGATCTTTGTATATTCATCACTCCCTTGTGCTTGGAGTTTTAATTTATCAAAAACAAAATCAGCCGCACCAGAAATAACATTGTCTTTCATCGTGACCGAGCCTTTAGAAAATAAAGAAGCCGTTTCAATTAATGCTTGTAAGCGTGGATCATCACTTACTGATAGATTATCTAAGATTAACCCTGCAATATCCCATTTCTGCTGTGCATTAATGCCATTGGCTAAGATCTCAAAATTACCCGACATGGTTACCGCTTGCCATAATTTTCCATTACTAGCCTGCATATCAAATGTTGTGGGTATTTTGGTGATCATGTGTTGGTCGGTAATATTCTGCCATTGACTGGTAATGGTTTCAGCGCCAACATTAAGGTTTACTTGGGCTTGTTTAACCAGTAAGTTGGGATATTTGGCATTTAGATCTATTGCTGTAACAGGCTCATCTGGTTTTTTCGCAAACATGGGAGTCACAGTATTGATAACCATCAACAACGTTTTATTAAATTGCTGGGCTTTTGCACCAAACACCATTTGTGTCATTTGTGCTAAGGCATCACTATCACCGGCGATTGCGCCTTGTAATAATTGATAATCTGCTTTGGGAGCGGATTGTAGTAAGGCAATTTGTGCTTTGACAGCCGTATTTGCTGTGGATGCTAATGCTTTAATTTCTTGGATATTGACTTTATCAGTTTTAATTTTGGCTTTGATGTCATCCCATTGTTTTTTAGCATTTAACAGGGCAACAGGATCGTTGAAGTTAGTTTGTTTGAGTGTATTAAATTGTGCTTTATAAGTGGCAATATCGGCTTTCGTCGGCAAGCTCTTGGCTTTAGCTTGCAAGGGTTCGATATACTTGGCTTTGGTTTCTTTGGCGGCTTTGACTGCCCCAGGCGTTTGTAATGCTGAGCGCGCTAATAATTCATCCTTGGTGGGGATGTCGTCTTTACTGGGGAGTCCAGCTAATATATCTTGTAAACTTGCTCCAGGCTGACGATATACATCACCTGCTTGTGCACGCAGTTGGCTAAATGCCACTTTATCAATGAGGACATTATCTAAAATCACTTTTTGCGACAATAAAGGCATGAACTCGACATCAGCTCTGACTTGACCCACTTGAATTTGATTGAATTTAGGGGCATGCGCATCGGTGATTTCAATCCCATCAATCGTGATGGTGATAGGAAACAACGTATGGTTAATTGAAGCTATATCAACTTGTGCACCATGAGCATTGCCGATTTCTTTTTCCGCAATTGCCTTGATGATGGAATTAGCAAAAAAGAAATAAACGATAATGATGAGAACTAAAATGCCCAATAACACTTTGCCAATTGTTCCGGCAATACTTTGATAGGCCATTCCATATTCCTTATTGAGTTAGTGTATTTATGCTTATAGTAATTGTGGCGTAAAATCGAAAAAAAGACAGTCCAGTTTTGATATTTCTAGCATTATTGTAACAACTGCGTCATTGCGGTGGCCAACATGCGTTGCATTTTGATCCCCGCATGGTTAACCGAACGATCTGAGGCTTCGGGATGTGAGGTTTGCGCAGCAATGGTGAATTCACGCCCGCCTTGATAGTAAGGTAAACAAACATGTGCTAAAACGACATGCTCACCGGTATTTCGAGTTTCGCTTGGGCCCCAACCAATTTTTTGAAAGATTCGCCATTGTCCTTGCGTGGCATTATCAAGGATGCGTTTAGGATTGTTAACGGATTGTCCGGCAATCGCCTCCGCGATAGCTTGGTGCAAAATGCGACTGATCCCCAATGCCATGCCACCTAGATCTTCAGGTTGCTGGCTAAGGGCTTGCTCACCATAAAATAAGGTTTCAATATCGATAGTTTGTAACTCGGGGTGTGCGGTTAGTGGATCACGACCATGTACAGCTAGACGTTTGAGCCATTCGGCTTGTGCTAGCGTGGTCATTGGTTTGTTGCCATTTAAGCCACATGTTTTACAGCGATACCCTTGATAACCAGGATCATCTGTTGCTTGAGAAAAACTATTAATATTTACCACGGCTTGGGTCGTGAGGTTCAACCACGTCGGTGCCGAAGGCTCAAATGCAGTCGGGCCGTATGCGCCACGAAAACGGATCAATGGATTGTGTAATAGTAACCAACGATCATGAAACAAACTGGTCAAAAAATCGCGTCCAGCTACATTCGCAAAATAGGTGGCGATTGCATTGGAATTTCCATCTGCATTGGCACTCGGTTCATAAGTATTAATGCTGGTAATTAAATCGGATATACGATGCGCACCCGCCATTGCATGTGCGCTCATACCTTGTTGACGGGCTTTGGCTAGCGCGCCAGTGTAGGCAAAGATTTTAGATGATGACCAAGGTTCATATAGAGTGTCGTAGGTATTGTCATTACTGAGATATCTATATCCTAATTGCGTTTGACCTTGTTGTGTGACTTGACCAAAGTCGATCACTAATACTTTAGCGGCTTGGGCATCAATATTAAAAAAAATCCCAATCGGATTTAACTCGATTTTCCCAATAAGGTTGGCTAAAGTCTGTGCTGATTGACGCAGCATACTGCTCAGTATTGCGAGCGGTTAACGTACTGCAACCTAGCTCAGTTCGTTGCAAGTTCTGTGGTAAATAAGGTTTGATATTCATCATATTCGCATAATAATAATCAACAAAAGCATCTGATGGTGGTATGTATTCTTGTCCTTCTGTCATTTGTTTACTCGGAGACATAGGAGAACTAAATTCCGGTGGAGCATTAGACGGAGGTTGAGGTGTTGATTGTCCTGCTGCCGGTGATTGAGCGGGTGTGGGTTGCTCCTTGGGTGGAGCTGGTTGTGCTTGCTTGAGTGCTTCATCATCAATGATGATTTGCGCACTCAAAGAAGCGGTAGCGCCCAAGCTCAATATAAACACGCTTGCAATTATACGCCAACCCATTGAATATAAGGTTATTGGTTTAGCTATGTGTGGATTCACGTGCACGGTTCAACCTGCGAATAAAATAAGTATAAACTCAGGATACAAATTTGTGACTCAAAAAGACACCCTTTTTATTGGTATTGATGTTGGTGGTACTCGTTGTACAGCGACTGCCTATTCATCTGATACTTGTCTGATTGCACAGGCACAGGCGCCTTCGGTGAATTTAGGGGT
Source organism: Glaciecola sp. UBA983 (assembly GCA_002292215.1). Lineage (GTDB taxonomy): Bacteria > Pseudomonadota > Gammaproteobacteria > Enterobacterales > Alteromonadaceae > Opacimonas. The sequence continues at coordinate 3,457 of DBBN01000102.1, forward strand.
GAGTGTGCAGCGGGTCTTGGCCGCGTTAGATGATGTATTAGCTCAATTGTCGCAAACGCTTGAAAGATCTTTAGCGGATGTCTCAATCGGGATTGGTTGTGCTGGGTTTAGTCATCGTGTCGGTCGTGAACGTTTATTGCAATGGGCGCAAACGTATCCTAATTGCCATGTTACATCGGATATTCACATTGCTAGTTTGGCGGCGAATGCCGGCGCAGCTTGTGGTGTTGTGATAGCAGGTACAGGAACATGTGGTGCGATTTATCAGGATGGGCAATTGACTCAAGTGGGGGGACATGGCTTGTTACTCGGGGATCATGGCTCTGGAGCATGGCTAGGCTTGCAAGCTGTGAAGCACTTGCTCGCTGTGGATGATGGCTGTTCAGTACCTACTTTATTAAGCCACGCAGTGAAAACATTTAGCGCGGAGCGAAACAAGGACGGCGGAAAGGCGCCTTTGACATCGGTGCAATATTTTTCTAGTTATAACTCAAACGAATTTGCTCAACTTGCTCCATATGTATTTAACGCTGCGCGGCAAGGCGATACTCAAGCATTGCAAATGATTGAATCTGGGTTAGGGCATATTACTGAATTGGTTAATCGGGTTAGCGCAAGTCACACATTACCGGTATTTTATTTAGGCGGCGTGATGCAGCCTTATTTGGCGATTGCGCAAGCATCTTTTTCGCAGCATCCGCTGTTACAGACCGATCTAAAGCCGTGTATCCATCCTCCTGAGTTTGGTGCTATGCTTTTTGCGCGCCAAGTCAGCGATAATCTGCAGCTTATAAAAGGAACGACATGAACTCATTTGGTAAAGCAAGCGATACGACTATATTTGCTGAATATGCCTTGATTGACGGTCAGTGGCGCAAAAATACTGTCGTGACTATCACGAATTCTAAAATTGCGTCGATTATGTGTGATGTGTCATCAATACAGGCTCGTCAAAGTAGCTGGCAGGTTGAATATTTAACGCCTAGTTATATTGATGTGCAAGTGAACGGCGGCGGTGGAATTTTATTGGGAGAATACGTTACTCCAGATGATTTACTCACGGTCGCAAAGGTCCATCAAGCATTTGGTACTGGGGCGTTACTGCCAACCTTAATCACTAATAACAGTGATGCGATGGAGAGAATGGCTGATAGTACTGCTGCTGTGATTGCACAGCAAACACAATCATATGCTGCGGCGAATACACATATTTTAGGGGTACATTTTGAAGGGCCTTGGTTGGCTAATGCCAAAAAAGGCATTCACTTAGCTGAGCATATTCGTCCACCCACTGATCGCGAATTACAGTGCGTTACTCGTTCCGATATCGGTAAAGTAAAAGTGACCTTGGCACCAGAAAGCGTATCGGTAGATGTGATCCAAGATCTGGTTGCACAAGGTGTAATAGTCAGCCTTGGGCATACGAATGCTGATATTGATACCACACTAGCGGCAATTGTTGCTGGGGCTTCTGGTTTTACGCATCTATTTAACGCAATGTCAGGTTTTACTGGACGAGCACCCGGTGTACTTGGAGCTGCATTAAGCAACCAACACACTTATGCCGGGATGATTATGGATCTACATCATGTGCACCCAGCATCAATTCAAGCGGCAATTCATGCCAAAGGTCTTGCATATAGTGTGCTGGTGACTGATGCAATGGGGCATGTTGGCGCAGATGTTGATACCTTACCCTATTTCGATTTATCGATAACTCGTACCGGAGATAAGCTTACCACGCCGGATGGTAGTCTTGCTGGCTCATGTTTAACCATGCATCAAGCGGTTTGTAATACGTTGACTCATTGTGATGTTACATGGGAGCAAGCGATTGCGATGGCAAGTATCCACCCATCTAATTGGCTTGGATTAGACGATATAGGCGCGATCCGCGTTGGCTATATTGCGAATCTATTAGGTTTATCCTTGCCACCAGTCGAGCCAGGTTTACCGAATACAATTTCAATAAATACACAGCCAACCATCACCCATCACTGGGTAAAGGGTCAATATGTCAAATAATACCTCATCGCCTTCCACCGCCCTTACCGTCAGTATCTTGGGCGGATTATTTTTTCTATTCGGCTTTGTGACTTGGCTCAATGGTGCATTAGTGCCATATTTACAGCTCATTTGTGACTTAACTGAAACACAGGCGTTATTAGTGGCATCGAGTTTTTACATTGCTTATGTAGTGATGGCATTACCCATGTCCTTTGTATTGGATAGAATCGGCTTAAAACAAGGGATGGTGCTTGGCTTAGCGTTAATGAGTGTCGGCCTATTATTATTTATTCCTGCGGCATTTGGGCAAACATTCGCTCTATTTTTATTGGCGCAGTTTGTTTTGGGTAGTGGGCTAACCATTTTACAAACGGCTTCAAATCCGTATTTAGTGATTTCCGGGCCCAATGAAAGTGCTGCAGCACGCATTGCGGTAATGGGTATCTTAAACAAAGCAGCAGGGGTGTTAGCGCCATTGTTATTTACCGCATTGGTCTTATCTGGTTTTAGTGATGTAAACCAAGCCAGTCTGTCCTTGCTTTCAGATACTGAGCGACAATTTCAAATTGGTCAATTAGCTGAGCAAATGGTTATCCCATATTTAGGCTTAGCAAGCATCGTAATGGTACTGGCATTAGGAATGGCAAAATCGCCACTATCCGCATTAGCTATACCCAAAGATGCACAATCATCTCGATCTTTATTCGATTTTCCACATCTGGTATTTGGTGTCATCGCCTTGTTTTTCTATGTTGGTGTGGAGGTGATCGCCGCTGATACAATTGGTTTATATGGCTCATCGTTAGGATTGCCAAATGTGACCGCCTTAACTGCTTATACTATGGTATTTATGGTGGTGGGTTATGTTCTTGGCTTACTTTGCATACCGCGTCTTGCATCGCAGTCCATCGTTCTGGGTATCAGTGGTATTACAGGTATCGTCTTGTGTATTATGATTAGCGTGGTAGATGTACAAAGTACCACTTTAGCTGACGTCCTATGGGGCTGGAGTGGGATCCCATTATTACCCAATCCTTTGGTGCTGATCGCATTATTAGGCTTGGCTAACGCGATGGTGTGGCCGACTATTTGGCCGCTAGCGATAGCTGATTTAGGAGATTACACCGCACGTGGTTCAGCTTGGCTGATCATGGCAATCGCCGGTGGTGCAATTTTGCCACCGTTGTTTGGTCAGGTCGTCGCGCAAATCGGTTATCAAAGCAGTTATCTTACCTTAATCATTGGCTATGTGGTGATTACGAGTTATGGCATGCTGCAATACCAGCAACGCCGAGTTAGCTAACTGGGCTAAAAACATGTTAAAATTTTTTTATTATCAACTAAGTACATATATTTATGCCTAATTTTACGACTGAGCCTTCTATATTTCGAACGGTGCGTTTTTGGTTAATCGCTGTTGTAGTTACAATAATTGCAACCTACTTATTAACCGTCCGGTATGTTGATAGTCAATTAGCACAGCGTAATGACAACAATATTATTAACGATTGTCATAAAGTATGGTCAACTCGCGGCTTGGTCACTGATGTGGATAATCGATTAAATGATGCAAACTCGATTGCGTCTATTCAACTCGCTTTTGCCCAAGGTGCTAAAGGTGTCGAAGTGGATGTCTACTTTGATTTGGCGATGGACCGCTTTATTGTCAGTCATGACCGTCCTTATAATTTAAAAAATGGAGAGTTATTAACGCTAGAAACATTGTTTAATACCCTCCAGCATCAAGGATATATTTGGTTAGATTTTAAAAAAATGACCCGATTAGATGAAGCAGGCGTGCAGCAAGCTGTTGCTCGGTTACAAGCGATTACAGCTGATTCTGATATGGCGCAGCGGATTTATGTGGAGTCTGAACATCCAATTAATTTAGCGTATTTTCATCGAGCGGGTTTTCAATCGTTATTCGATACTCAGCCGTTACCAAAATCATTTATCGGTACCGAGTTGATTCATAACCTGTATAAAATCATTTTTTTCTTTGGTGAATATTCTGTGATGGGCATTGATTATGGCGAAATAGATGATCCAGTATATAACGATATTTCAGAACGTGTGTTACAAAACGTACCGATGTTCGTTTACCATGTACCTGATAACCAAGCATTAATTACGAGATTAGCACAACAAGATAATGTTCGAGTGATATTAAATGCGAATGAGACTGTCGCTGGGTTTGGTGTGAGTGCTTGTAGTGAGTTGCAGTAATCAAACTCTGTATAAGGTTTGATCACTGCGCTAGTTGATACATTTAATGATCGTGTTACATACGCTCAAAAATCGTCGCTATACCTTGCCCATATCCGATACACATAGTCGCTAAACCAATCTCATGATCTTGTTGTTCCATGACATTGATTAACGTGGTAGAGATACGTGAGCCAGAACAGCCTAATGGATGACCCAGTGAAATCGCGCCGCCATTTTGGTTAACTTTTTCATCGTATTGTTCTAACCAACCAAGCTGTTTAATGCACGATAACGCTTGTGCAGCAAACGCTTCGTTAAACTCAGCAATGTTAATGTCATTCATGCTTAAACCTGCTCTTGCAAGGGCTTTGTTGGTAGCAGGTACAGGACCATAACCCATAATCGCAGCATCACAACCCGCCACAGCCATTGAGCGAATTTTTGCACGTGGTGTTAAACCTAGCGCTTTAGCGCGATCAGCCGACATCAATAGCATCGCCGATGCCCCATCCGAAATTGCAGAAGATGACGCAGCTGTAACGGTACCATTGACTGGATCAAATACTGGACGCAGTTTGGATAGACTTTCTACCGTTGACTCTGGACGAATGACTTCATCACTTTGGACTAAAATCAAACGACCGGTTTCATCATGGCCTTCAATTGGCACAATTTCATTATCCCAAAGACCATCAAGATGTGCTTGATGTGCGCGTTGATGAGAGCGAGCGGCGAAGATATCTTGCATTTCACGGGTAATACCGTTTTGCTTGCCTAATAATTCAGCCGTTAAGCCCATGCTACCTGACGCCATAGCGGTATGCTTATTCATGTTTGGATTCAGATCAAGATTGTAGTTCATTGGGACATGACCCATATGTTCTACACCACCTATCATATAAACATCACCTTGTCCTAACATTATGCCCATAGCGCCATCGTGCAATGCTTGCATCGATGAACCACATAAACGGTTTACCGTAACAGCTGCAGTGGTGCGTGGAATGTCTGTAAGTAGTTGGGCATTTCGCGCAACATTAAAGCCCTGTTCTTTGGTTTGTTGCACACAGCCCCAAATAATATCTTCAATTTCAGCGGGATCAACATTTGGGTTACGTGCTAATAAAGCACTCATTAAATGAGCGGATAACGTTTCGGCGCGGACATTTCTAAATACACCGCCCTTGGAACGACCCATTGGGGTACGAATACAATCGATTACGACGACTTCTTTCATTTTTCTTCTCCTTGGTCGTTATGCGGTAAAATAGGTTTTGCCAGCGGCAGCCATTTCACGGACACCATCTGAAACTTGATAAATAGGACCTAAATGTGCGTACTTGTCGGCTAATTCGACGAAGTTAGCTAAACCCATGGTATCGATATAACGGAAAATTCCGCCTCTAAATGGTGGGAAACCAATGCCGTAAAGTAAGGCTATATCAGCCTCTTCAGGACTACCTATGATCCCTTCTTCCAAACAACGAATAGATTCATTAGCCATTGGAATCATTAAACGCGCAATGACCTCTTCAGGTGCGAACGCCTGAGTAGCAGCTGCATGCTCTGCGATCATAGCGATAGCGACAGGTGCGGGTGTTTTGCTTGGACGACCGCGTTTATCTTTACCGTGGTCATAAAAACCAACTCCGTTCTTTTGCCCTAAACGATTGGCGTTATACATTAATGTGACAGGGTCATTCTCAATTTTGAGCATTCGTTCAGGGATGCCATCAGACATCACACTCGCAGCATGATCCGCGGTATCAATACCGACAACATCGAGTAAGAAAGCCGGTCCCATCGGCCAGCCGAACTGTTTTTCCATGACTTTATCAACGGCAACAAAATCAGCGCCATCTAAAATTAATCGGCTAAATCCTGCAAAGTACGGAAACAATACACGGTTGATAAAAAAGCCAGGGCAATCATTGACGACGATAGGAGTTTTACCCATACGTAATGACATGGCTACAACGGCTGAAATGGTTGCTTCATCCGTCTTTTCACCACGGATAATTTCGACTAGTGGCATTCTATGTACGGGGTTGAAGAAATGCATGCCACAAAAACGCTCTGGTTTTTGTAACGATTTAGCCAAATGATCAATAGAAATGGTAGATGTGTTAGACGTGATAATCGCGTCGTCAGCAACATGAGTTTCAGTTTCTGCTAACACGATACCTTTGATTTTTGGATTTTCGACGACCGCTTCAATAACCAAATCTGCATGACTGATGGCACTGTAATCGAGTGTCGGTGTGATGTTGTTTAGGGTCGAGGCCATAACTGCTGGCGTTACTTTACCGCGTTGCATGCCCTTCTCTAAGATCCCTGCTGCAGTTGTTAAACCTAAATCCAACGCAGCCGTATTGATATCTTTCATAATGGTTGGCACGCCTTTGACAGCACCCTGATACGCAATACCGCCACCCATAATACCAGCACCTAAAACGGCGTTTTGTTTGATATCTTTGGTTGCTTGCTTAGCCATTTTCTTACCTTTGGCTTTGACCGCTTGATCCGCTAAAAAGATCCCGATTTGCGCTTTTGCTGCATCGGTCTTGGCTAGGGTAATAAATCCTTTATGTTCTAACTGCATCGCTTCGGCGCGACCTAATCTAGCTGCAGCTTCTACTGTGTTAACCATCATGTGTGGTGCAGGGTAATGTTTGCCAACTTTCGCAAATACCATGCCTTTGGCTGTATTAAAACTCATGATCGCTTCATTTGGACTCAATGTTAATGGACTAACCTTAGTCTGTTTACGACTTTGCCAATCCAATTTGCCGGCTATTGCGTCGTGTAGCATTGCTTTTGCTGTCGAGATAAGTAGATCAGGAGCGACCACTGCATCAATTGCACCATCGGCTAAGGCTTTGTCGGTTTTTTTATTTGCCCCGGTTGTCATCCATTCTAGTGCGGTATCTGCGCCGATAATGCGAGGTAAACGGACCGTACCACCAAATCCAGGCATGATCCCTAATTTAACTTCGGGTAAACCCACTTGTGCGGTAGTTTCGGCAATTCTAAAATCACAGACTAATGCCATTTCAAATCCACCACCTAATGCAACGCCGTTAATGGCTGCAATGGTTGGTATAGATAAATCTTCAAAACGGTCAAACACTTGGGCAGAAGATTGGATCCATTCCAGCATTTCTTCATCTGAAGCTGCAAACATCGTGGTGAATTCGGTAATATCTGCACCAACGATAAACGCGGGTTTGGCAGAGTGTACGACGACACCTTTGATACTGCTATCTGCTGCGATGGCTTGGGTAGCGGCATCAAACTCTGCGATAGTTTGACGATCAAATTTATTCACTGAACCGGCTGCGTTGTAACAAAACTCCGCGATCCCATCTGCATCGACCGTAACGGTGATGTTGGTACCTTCATACATCATGATTATCTCCTTTGGTTAGACCAAATCTGAATTGTGTAGGGTAAAATTTTTATAGTAACTGGTCTTATATGTGGTTCTATTGAAAAACAATTTGTCAAACAGTGCAAATGAATTCTATGCTTAGTGGTGTATAGGTAATACTTATAATAGGTTAAAAATTAATTTTCATTTTTGTGGGAAAACTCACGTGCATCGATTAGATACAAGGCTTTCAACGCAATTTTACTTGCACCCACGATATGTTTCGATGGTGCATTGTTTGACCTTATCCTTGTCCTGTTCTGCTTTAATCTTAGTTATAGGCATGTTATTTAGTCCGGTTAGCACTGCTAACCCGATAGTTAAGCAGTCTTTAACGCCACAACAAACCTTATATATAGATGCTCAAGCAGCGATCGCGCAAGGGAACCAGCAAAAATACTGGGAATTTCGTAAACATTTATTAGATTACCCATTGTTACCTTATCTTGAACGTAGTTACTACACTAAATTTATGCGTCAGTTACCACAGAGTGTTATCGAGGCATTTTTACAGCGTTATGCTCAAGATGATTTTGTGAAAGGCTTACAATTTCGGTATGTCGCTTATTTGTCGACTAGAGATAAAGAGGCATTTCAAACTTGGTATACCCAAACTCCAGTACATTGGTTGAATGTACAATTACAATGCCGATACCTTGATAACATCACCCGTTCAGGAGAATTTACAGCTGCGCTAGATAAACAAGTCAATGCACTGTGGCAACATCCACGTTCACAAGATAAAGCGTGTGATCAAGTATTTCAACGGTGGCAGGAGCAGGGAGGGATAACGACAGAGCGAATATTACAGCGGATTAAACTGGTCGCTAAAGAAGGTAAACCTCGTTTAATCGTTTACCTTACTCGATTGTTACCCCCAGAATTACAGCCAATTGGACGATTGTGGGGACAAGTTGCGAATTCAGCTGGTTACGTCAGTCGTATAAATCGCAATAAAGATTGGCATGATGTAGACCCAACCTATCTCACGCCGATAGTAATGGTGGGGCTGGAACGTTTAATTTGGCAAGATGTTGAGCAAGCGATGAGTACCTTTATTGCACTGCCAAGCAATGTTCAATTGACCCAGGCTCAGGAATTTTTCTTAACTAAAACGATTGCGATTCGTTTGAGTTTATATGATGAACCGGGTACGCAGTTATGGCTGGATAAAGCAAGAGATTTAGGCATGGCTGATGATCTGCGTGATTGGCAAATATCGCATTATATTCGCCATAACCAATGGCTTGGATTAACGCAGTTTGTAACAAAATTAGATGCTAAATTTCGAGCCGATAGTCGAGTCCGTTATTGGCAGGCAAAGGCATTTGATGTACTAGGAGAAGCGGAGCAAAGTGCGGAGCTATTTACAAGTTTAGCTCAAGAGCGTCATTATTACGGATTTAAAGCCAGTGATGCCTTATCTCTACCAATTCAGTTAAATCAACAATCAGTGTCTGAGGATAAAAAGACGATTGCGTTGGTCCGTAGTAATGCTCATTTTAAGATGGCCAAGGAACTGTTTGCCTTAGCAAAGTTCTCGGCAGCCCGTTATCAATGGCGACGGTTATTGAATGAATTATCCGATACGCAAGGCGCGCAGGCCGCAACCATTGCCTATGAAATGCAATGGTTTGATCGTGGTATCTATGCGCTAGCTGAATTTGGAAAAAGTAATGATGTGATAAGGCGCTTTCCTCGACCTTACCCTGAGTATTTTGCTGCATCAGCCACAAAGTACAGTCACCCTAAAAGTTGGCTGTATGCAATTGCACGACGTGAAAGTGCATTTGCACCGGATGCGCGTTCCTCAGCCAATGCACGCGGGCTAATGCAAATTCTTCCGCAAACGGCTAATTACCTCACTAAGAATGGCCATAAAACAAGTCAACTCAATGATCCTAAGCGCAATATTGCACTTGGTGCACAATATTTAGGCTATTTATCGGATAAAGTGACTGATAACATCGTGTTACGCACAGCGGCCTATAACGCGGGCTGGAAAAATGTACAAAAATGGCTACCACTGGACGCTATGCCCTTAGAGCAATGGATTGAACTCATTCCGTTTAAAGAAACTCGTGAATATGTCAAAGCGGTGATTACGTATGAGCGCATTTATGCTCAGCAATTAAATCAACTTTCTGCAATACAGCCGATTAACGCTGAAGAATATGTTAGCTACACGATCCTGACATCAAATTTAGAAACTGGTACACTCTCCGCAAGGTAAGACCAACAACAATAAAAACGACGAAGGATTTTTGTATGAGTGATTTTAGCGCCCAAGTTGCGACTTTATATCCTGAGCATGTGCAGTACATGCAAGGGTTGACACAAGAAGCATTAGCTCGTGAAGGACTAGATGGATTGGTTATTCATTCCGGTCAGGCAAAAAGAATGTTTTTGGATGATAATCATTATCCATTTCATGTCAATCCACAGTTCAAAGCGTGGTGTCCAATCACTGACAACCCTAACTGCTGGTTAGTTGTTAATGGCGTTGATAAACCCAAATTAATTTTTTATCGCCCAGATGATTTTTGGCATAAAGTGCCGCCTGCGCCACAAGATTTTTGGACAGATCAATTTGAGATTGTGCTGTTAGCTCAAGCGAATCAAGTAGAAAAGCATTTACCATTTGATAAAGCTAGGTATGCGTATATCGGTGAATATATTGAAGTTGCTGAAGCGCTGGGTTTTGCGAATGTTAATCCCGACAGAGCAATGCATTATTTACATTTTCATCGCGCTTATAAAACAGATTATGAACTGGTCTGCATGCGCGAGGCTAACCGTATTGCTGTTGGCGCTCATCATGCTGCAAAAGCCGCGTTTTTAGCGGGTAAATCTGAGTTTGATATCAATCTTGCGTATCTTGATGCGGCACGTCAGGGCGATAATACCGTCCCGTATAACAATATCATTGCACTCAATGAGCACGCCGCGATATTGCATTATACTGTGTATGAAACCAACGCTCCGAGCGAGTCGCGGACATTTTTAATCGATGCCGGCGCAAGTGTGAATGGGTATGCTGCAGATATTACTCGAACCTATACGACTGATAAGGGCGAGTTTGCCAAGATAGTACAGGCTGTTGATGAATTAACCGTAGCATTAGCGAATAAACTCACGCCAAACCATTCTTATGTTGAGATACACGAACAAGCCCATAGCGGCATTGCTATCATCTTAGAAGACCGTGGGATTGTCAATTTGCCAGCGCAAGATATTGTGGCTAAAGGGATTACAAAAACGTTCTTTCCACACGGTATTGGCCATATGTTAGGACTACAAGTTCATGATGTGGCTGGGCATGTGAATGATGATCGTGGCACACCTAAACCGGCGCCAGAGGCACATCCATTTTTACGTTGTACACGAACGGTTGAGGCACGTCATGTTTATACTATCGAACCGGGCTTGTATTTTATCGATAGCTTGCTAGCGCGATTAAAGTCATCACCAGAGTCAATGTATATAAATTGGGACAAAGTGTCTGAGCTTCAGCCTTTTGGCGGTGTACGAGTAGAAGATAACATTGTGGTGCATCCTACTCACAATGAAAATATGACCAGAGAGCAGGGGCTTGACTAGCCTCTTTTTGTTCGACCTTTGCTAGGCGACCTCTTCTAGGCGACCCTATCTAAGCGACCCTATCTACAGATAAATGCGCTAAGCCAATTAGCGCGTCTTTGTACTGCGATTCGGGGATGATACTCAGGGCTGCAATCGCTTTTTGGGCTTCGTCTAGGGCTTTTTGTTGGGTGTATTCAATCGAACCTGATTGATGCATAGCGGTTAAAATAGTGTCTAAATGT
>DBBN01000019.1 GCA_002292215.1 Glaciecola sp. UBA983
ATCCCACAAACGACAACCGTCTGGTGTAAATTCATCACCAAGGACTATATTACCCTCAGCATCAACACCAAATTCAAGTTTATAATCGACCAATATCATATCACCTTGGTCAAATAACTGTGTAAGTACGGCATTGACTTTAAACGTGAGGGCTTTCATTTGTGTAATTTGAGCTTCAGTCGCCCAACCAAATGAAATAATATGGTAATCATTAATCATTGGATCGTGTAACGCGTCATTTTTCAAGAAAAACTCAAACGTAGGTGGGTTTAAGGTCATGCCTTCTTCCACACCTAAACGACGGCATAATGAACCGGCAGCAACGTTACGAACGACACACTCAACAGGGATCATTTCGAGTTTTTTAACTAAAGACTCAGTATCCGATACCAACGCGTTAACTTGTGTCTTCACACCCGCTTGTTCGAGATGATTCATAATGAAGTGATTAAACTTATTATTTACTTCACCTTTACGGTCAAGTTGTTCAATCTTTTCACCATCAAATGCAGAAGTATCATTTCTGAATTCAAGAATTAATAGTTGTGGATCGTCAGTGTAAAAAACGGTTTTAGCTTTACCGCGATACAATTCATCTTTTTTTTGCATGAAATATAACCTAAGTTTAAATGTCTAATTCGTTTTGACCCAACACTTCTGCAAATGCAGGATAAAGGTCAGATACTAATAAAGGAGTAAGGGACTTACTTTGATCATCCATGAACGTCACTGACGATTTTTCATCAGTAAGTTTTTTAATCAAGATGCGATAATCGGTTTTTTCTAAAGGTAATTCTCTAGTTGAGCCGAATAAACCTTTGATCCAAGATTCATCTAAACCTTGGTACTTAACAAACAACAATCCAGTCGATTTATCAAGATCTTTGACGTCAAAACCGAGTTTCCTGAGCACTAATTGGAACTTAGGCCAGGTAATATCGTATTGTGCATTAATAATAATAGCTGAATCACCATTAGCATCAAATCCTAATTCAGAATTAATACCTGAACGAATTTGTGCGATACGGTTTTCGTCATCTATAATTTGTTGTGATGCAAACTGTTGAATAACAGCATTAATCATCTGGGCTTCGAAATCACGCTTAGTAAACGGATCGATAGTTTCAGAGATATCAGTACCATTTGAGACAACTAAATCTATGAGGTTGACTGTTAATGTTGCGCTACGACCGTGTGGCGCAGGGTTAATAAGTAACTCAAAACGACGCCCTACTTCTGTAGAAGGCGTTGTAAATTCATACCATGCAGCATCGGCATCTTCATAACTGACAATCCAATCCGTGACGATGCGCTGCTTAGCAGGGTTTGGTTTAGTATAAGCAATACCAGCTCTATTAAGGTGTGCATCGATGTGCAGCATGACAAGTTCTTCGACACTTAAATCGGTATCAAGTTTATCAAAAATTACCGATGTATCCGTTAAGTCTTCTGTAATATAAGTACCACGTGCAAGCGGCAATACTAATGAAGGGGAAACTACTGGTAGATCTCGACCATAAACAGCAGCTGGATTAGCCGCAAGCTGAGGGATTGCATAATCCGGCGCAACAATCGGCTGTTGTAATTCTGGTGGTACTTTAGTTGTTGTAATTTTAGGCAACGTCGCATAATCGGTTGAACCGGATGCAATACGACGTTCTACTTTGGATGCACAACCGGAAAGTAAACATACGGATAAAGCTGTAACAATGAGGCTCTTATTCATTCCTGACCTTTAATTTAGCTTGATTAATCATAATCTAAAGCAATTGATAATCTTTTAATGTTTGTTCGATAAGCGATTGGCTAGAAAGTTCCGCTTGTACTAAAGGTAAGCGTAACTCAGGGGAAGTAATCAACCCCATTTTGTACAATGCCCATTTTGGAATAACCGGGTTAGATTCAATAAATAAATCTGTGTGCAGTCGAACAATACTGCCATCAATCTGTTTTGAATCGTTTATATTACCCGATAATGCAGCATCACACATCATTTTCATTTGTTTTGGTACAATGTTAGCCGTTACTGAAATGACACCATGCCCACCTAGGTTCATAAATTCACAACCTGTTGCATCATCACCACTTAAAATCAAAAAATCAGCAGGAACTAACGATTGCGTATCTTTTAACCGCTGCATATCGCCCGTCGCATCTTTGATACCGATAATATTAGGGTGTTGAGCTAAAATCGCTACGGTTTCAGGCTGCATATCCGCAACAGTTCGACCAGGAACATTGTATAAAACAACAGGTACTTTAGCGGCATCAGCTAACACCGTAAAATGTGCAACCATGCCACGTTGTTGTGGTTTATTGTAATAAGGCACAACGCTCAAAAAACCATCAATACCAAGATCTTGAGTTTCATTTTGTAAAAATAGAGATTCTTCAGTAGAGTTTGCACCACTACCAACAACTATCTTACAGCGACCATTAACAGCCGCAACCGTCGCTTTAACGACATCAACGTGTTGTTCAAAAGATAATGTTGCAGATTCACCTGTAGTGCCAACAGATACGATTCCGTCAGTGCCAGCTGTGATATGGAATTCAACTAAACGATTTAACGATGGATAATCAACATCGCCATTTGCAAGCATCGGGGTGATGAGTGCAACAAAACTACCTCTAAACATACTTACTCCAATCTAAAAACCCTCGCAGTCTAGCATTTACGTGATTTTACACAATAGTACAATGGTGCAAATTTACAAAAATCCATTGCTCTCAATGCAAAACTGTTTTTATACTGGCGCATAATTATTATATAAACGATGGCGATAACGGATGTCTCAACAATTAATTATCAATTTTTTAGGCGAAGATAAGCCTGGTCTGCTCAGTGCCATCGCCACAAGCGTGAATGATGCGAGTTGTAATATCTTAGACAGTCGCCAAGCTATTTTTGGCCAAGAATTATCCTTAACAATGATCGTAGAAGGGACTCAAGCGGCTATCACCCGGTTTGAATTGACCATCCCTACTCTTTGCCAAAGCCTTGATCTTCTTGCCATGATGAAACGTACAAAGCATCATGAAAAACAACATCTTGCGCATTTAATCAATATCGAATTTTCAGGCAAAGACATACAAGGGTTACTCGGTGACGTCACTGTATTTTTTCACGAACAACACGCCTCAATCAGTGCATTACGACAAAAAACGTTTACTAACCCTGAGACGAAACAAGAGTGCGTGCGCTGCAAAATTGTATTAACGGTGCCTGATGCCGTAGCTATTAAAGAATTTATTGCACATACAACAACATTTTTAACATCGTTATCGTTAGATGCCACCATTACCGATACGCATCAAACTACTTGGAGTGATTAATGAACACATTACAAGCTGGAGCACCGGCTCCGTCTTTTTCGTTACCTAATGAACAGGGTGATATGATTAACCTAGCTGATTTAGCCGGTAAAAAAGTACTCTTATATTTTTATCCTAAAGCAATGACACCAGGCTGTACGGTACAAGCCCAATGTTTGCGTGATACACAAAGCGAATTTACCGATAGAAATGTCGTTGTCTTAGGGATTAGCCCGGATGCAGTTAAGCGTTTACCCAAATTTATCGAAAAAGAAAATTTAAATTTCTCGCTATTATCAGATGAAGATCATGCTATCGCTGAAGCATTTGGTGTGTGGGGTGAAAAGAAATTTATGGGTAAGATATATGACGGTATTCACCGTATTAGCTTTTTGATTGATGAACAAGGTGTGATTGAGCACGTGTTTGACAAATTTAAAACGAAAGACCATCACCAAGTGGTGTTAGATTTCTTAAACAAATAAGCCATCAAGGATTACTAGTGGCAGATAATCCGTATCAGCCACTAGTTGCTATAACTCATTATTCCCCTACGGGCTCACCATCATCATTAGACCAAGCAGTAATTAATGCTTTGACTAACGTGGCTAATGGTATCGCAAAAAAGACCCCCCAAAATCCCCATATTCCACCAAAAAACAACACTGCAACTATGATGTATAAGGGATGTAATGCGACGGCTTCAGAAAATAAAATAGGCACGATTAGATTGCCGTCTAACGCTTGAATAATACCGTATACCAACATTAAATAGCCAAATTCTGCTGAAAAACCCCATTGAAATAATGCAACAAACGCGACCGGAATCGTAACTACCGCTGCACCAATATAAGGAATTAACACTGAAAAGCCGACCAACACACCGAGTAAGATAGCGTAGCGTAAATCCATCAAGGCAAATGCGATACATGAAGCAGCACCGACAATTAAAATCTCAATCACTTTACCGCGGATATAATTCCCTATTTGGATATTCATTTCACGCCCAACTTGCGTGATAAGGCGACGCTCTTTGGGCAACAAATAGGAAACGTTAGCCATAAAGATAGGTTTATCTTTGAGCATGAAAAACATCATCAACGGCACCAAAATTAAATAGATTAATAACGCGCCCACACTAATTAATGAAGCAAAAGACACACTAATGATATCTTGAGTTAAATTCACTAACGCATCATTAATTTGACTCATCATTGATTTGATCTGCTCTGCTTGCACCAATTCAGGGTATTTTTCAGGTAAAGTTAACAGCCAAGTCTGTCCACCCTGCCAAATCAGTGGTAATTCTTCAACCAAGTTAACACTTTGTTTTGAAATCGTAGGTAATAAGCTTAACGTACCAATTAAGGTGACACCCACAAATAAGACCATCACAATTGTCGTGGCTAACGCTCTTGAAAGTTTTTGCTGTTCCAGACGGTCCACACTACTATCAAGTAAATACGCCAAAACAATAGCAACTAACACAGGCATAATATAACTGCCCCAAATAAAAATCAGTGCACTGATAAACAAGATCAGTAGCAATAACATCATCGCATCAGGATCGGAGAATTTTTTACGGTACCATTTACCGATCAAATCTAACATGTAATAAGTTTCCTAGTCGACGCTATACATTTATATGTTGGCTATAGTAAGGTGTTAATATAGATAATTCTAGTAAGATTTACGCTTTAGATATAATAGCTTAGCAGTATACTAGTCATTTACTTGGTGTATCCATAGTCATAAACTTAACAAACGACATTCAGTCTTAGATGTACTGAACTATTAATACATTTATGACTCTACATAATTATAGATAGAAGCGTCGCGAGCAACACACATCTAACTATATTTTATCATTTTTTCCGAGGAGCCTCGTTATTAACATATTTCCTAAGTTACTGTTGTGTAGTTATCTGTTACTCGCATGCACTGCCAGTGCCCAAGTGTTAAATAACAAAAACGCTTTACCTGATATTGGCGTAGTCGGCGCCAACACCTTATCTATCGAAGAAGAACAATCCATTGGCAAAATGATTTATGCCCAGCTTCGCGGTCAAGGTGGTGTGTTATATGATCCGGTTGTCCAAGAATATATTCAATCACTAGGCAATAAGTTAGTGATACATGCAGATAACACTAAATACCCTTTTTCGTTTTTTGTCATTAATAATCAAGCTCTAAATGCGTTTGCTTTTTTCGGAGGGCATATTGGTGTGCATACTGGGTTAATTTACACGACAGAAAATGAAGGTGAACTCGCGTCGGTACTGGCACATGAAATTGCACACGTTACCCAGCGTCATATTGTACGCAAGATGCAAGCACAGGAACGTAGCTCTCCGATGCAAATTGCGTCGCTAATTGGTGGTGCGATATTAATGATGGCATCTCCCGAGGCTGGCATTGCAGCTATCAGTGCTGGGAATGCAGGTGCAATCCAAAGCAATATTAATTATACCCGTACTTTTGAAAAAGAAGCTGACCGGATTGGCATAAAAATACTCTCCGATGCGGGTTACGACCCATTTTCAGCCGCTGATATTTTTAGCCGCATGATGGAAAGTAAACGCTGGAGTAGTCAAACCCCTGCATTTTTACAAACCCACCCGCTCTCGCTAAATCGTGTGGCCGAAGCGCGTAATCGTGCTGAAAATTTACCTTCGTCACGCTTACGTAATAGTCTAATGTTTGATCTCGTAAAAGCGAGGATCAAAGCTCGGTATTATTTTACGGCGCAGCATAACATTATTGATTTTACCGCGCAGATCCAAAAACAGTTGCCTGATTTTAAGCTATATGATTCAGTAGACAAACAACCCAAATTGATTATTACGCAGCAAACTACCCATTTATACTATGGTTTGGCCATTGCATTGTTACGCAATAAAGACTATGCCCAAGCACAAGGTCTGTTAGAACAGTTATTAACGACATCTCCTGAAAACTTAGCGTATGTAGATGCCTTAGCGGATGTATATCTAGAACAATCTGAATTTCAACAGGCAGTGACTATGCTCGTGCCTCTAGCCCAAAAACTACCAAACAATGAAATTGTTACTCTCAATTTTGCCAATGTATTGCATAAAGCCGGTCAGCAAAAACAAGCGATAGAAGTATTAAAAGACTTTTTAATGATCAACCCGGGCAATGTACTGGGTCATCAGTTGATCTCAGATGCGTATGCCGCCTCCAAACAACCGATGCTGATGCATCAAGCGAATGCTGAGTTTTATCAGTTGTTGTCGATCTACGGCAAGGCCATTGATGAGTTACAGTTTGCGTATAACTATGCGGATAACTTTTTAACTAAACAACGCATCCGTGCTCGTATTAATCAATTTAGAGACATACAGCAACAAATGGCAAATATGTAGGTTTCGCTAAAGTTGTATGGTAAATGGTGTATTTTCACTATGGCTGCGCTAGTACTGCTTTGATTAAGCTCTCAACCGTTTGCTCACCCAGTAATGGCTTAGAAATGTTTCCTGACTTTACGATAAAGGTGGCAGGTAAATATTGCGGTAAATCGATGGGAAAATTATCCCCAGTAGCGCCAATCACGGGGAACTGCATATCATATCTAGCTATTATCTCGGTTAATTTTTGTGCAGAAAGCGGATCATAGCTCACTGCGATAAACTCCACATCCGGTTGTGACGTCGTCCATTTTTCAAACGCATTTAACTCTGGCACTTCTTTTAAACACGGCGCACACCATTCAGCAAAATAATTCACAACAACGGTCTGCTCTTGCATTGTGGACCACTTGAAGTTATCGCCTTGAGTACTGATGAAATCAGCTTGTTGATGCTGGTAAACGACGCCCCCAATGAACAGTGAAGTAAAGGCAACGCCAAGCAATAGCAGATTTTGTTTATTCATTGTTGATTCAGTTCAAGTAGTTTATATTGCCTTCATTATTCACACTTTTATCACCTAGACCAAGGAAAAAATACCTGTGTTGACAATTTATCATAATCCCCGCTGTAGCAAATCACGCCAAACATTAGCGTTGATCACTGACAGTGAGTGTGCCCATACTATCAGATTATATCTTTCTGACGCCCCAACACTTGATGAATTAACAACCTTACAACAACAACTTGGTTTGGCTAATGTTATCGATATGATGCGCATAAATGAACCTGAATTTGCGCAAACTCAGTTAAGCTCAACGTCGAGTAATAATACATTACTTGCTGCAATCGTGGCATCTCCAAAATTGCTTGAACGACCCATCGTAACCAATGGCACAAAAGCGGTTATAGGTCGTCCACCCGAAAATGTTAATGTATTAATTAATCTTGAACTCAATGGTTAACTAGAGGCTATCAACATGACTGAAGCTAAAACAATAGCCCCGATATTAATTGCGTATTATTCAACACATGGTAGTACACAATTACTAGCTGAGATGATTGCTCAAGGTGTTGAGTCGCAAGGTGTAGAAGCGATGCTTCGTCAAGTGCCGAGAGTATCAGATAATTTAGACAGCACCTCGGCTGCTGTCCCTTTATCTGGCCCGCCTTATGTGACGGTTGCTGATTTAGCGTCGTGCTCAGGTTTAGCGTTAGGCAGCCCGACCCGATTTGGCAATATGGCCGCATCGGTAAAATATTTTTTAGATCAAACATCAGCTCAATGGCTTAGCGGGGCATTAATCGATAAACCGGCATGTGTATTTACATCAAGTAGTTCGATGCATGGCGGGCAAGAAAGCACGCTGCTATCCATGCAGATACCACTATTACATCATGGCATGGTGCTTTGTGGTTTACCCTACTCTCAATCAGAATTACACACGACCCAAACTGGGGGGACTCCCTATGGTGTGACGCATGTTGCACTTGATGGGCAAACTCAATTAAGTGCGTCAGAAAAATCACTCGCGTTAGCCCAAGGTGCCCGTTTGGCTCGTTTAGCTATCGCTTTACAGGATATCCCCAATGAATAACGACATCGAAATGCAACCCAAAACCGCTTTTTATCGTACCCTAAGTCTAGTTGGCTACTTTTGTTTACTCGCTTGGGTCATTATTTGGAATTTCACTCTAAGCAATACCGAGTATTCTGTCGCATTCATACTAATATTATATGTATTACCATTAGTGTTTCCGTTTTACGGGATAGTTAAAGGCAAGCCTTATACTCACGCCTGGGCTAGTTTTGTCGTGTTGTTATATTTAATGCACGGTATCACTGCTTGGTATTCTATCCCTGAACAGTGGTTGTATGCTCTAATTGAAGTTATCCTAAGTCTAATGATGTTTACTGGATGCAGCATGTTTGCCCGTTTACGTGGTCAGGAACTAGGTCATTCACTCCCTAAATTAAAGCAAGTCATGGAAGATGAAAAGCAACGTTTTGAAGGTAAATAACTATGCAAAAATCTTTACTTAACACTAAGCAAAAATCGTTAATATGTTCGAGTCTGTTACTCGCTTTATTCGGTTGTGGTGGAGGCAGTGGCAATGCAAACAATGTCCCCTCTAACCCAACAAACCCAACGATACCGTGCACTAATGATCCCGCCCCCATTGCTAAAGTTAGTAGCAATAACGGTTTTGATTTTTATGGCGATGCAGTTGGTAAGGTCGGTCAAAATATTGGGTTAGGGATACATCATCCTTCAGCTGCCAAACTAGTTGACATCAAATGGACACAAACGAGCGGCCCAGATGTTGATCTTATTGCCGATCACACTAATGTAATCGGCTTTACCCCGGATGTGGTAGGCACATATAGTTTTGCCGTGGATGCACGCATGTGCTCTTCAGTCCAGGATAACTCATGTGGTTCACTCTCTTCAGCTAATATCACTATCAACGTTGATAATCAGTCCTCTAATGCGTCGATCCGCTTAGATCATACTGCAGTTGAGCGTGGTAGAGTGTCGTTTAGAGTCGACCCGTTAAATGGCAAAACCATTCAATCAGTGGATTGGGAACAAGCTATTGGAATTAATAATGTTCAAGCTATCTATATAGAAGAACAAGAGAATAGATTGTTTTTTGATGCGCCAGTAGTCACCCAAGACAGTATCCTAAAATTTACCGCCACTGTGACGTTTAGCGACAATACCAGCTCTACTGATGATGTATACGTAGGTGTGCGCAATACCGAGATTGATGATGCGGATGGTTACTTCCCTCGTTATTCGGATAATATTGTTAGTGAAAATATGTTTGCTTATGAAACTAATTCACCTTACGCACAAGCTGTTGAACGCTGTGTTTATACCAACCAAATAAATCGTTCTTGCGATTTTAGAGAATTGCCACTGATTGGCATGCAAACCATGACCCCATCTATTGATGACATTATGGATCGCGTATTAGTGTCACATGCATGGATGGGTGAGCGTTTTCGTCAATACTTAACAGATTCAGCCGTTGGACCGGATATGCTGAATTTGTTACGTGGTGTGACCGCGATTGTCATTTCTTATGAAGTGCGACCGTCTTTCTATTGGGCTGTCACAGGAGCAATTTATTTAGATGCTGATAATTTTTGGCTGACGCCACTTGAGCGTGACACGTTAAATGAAATCCCAGATTACCGTTCAGGCTTTGGTTCTGACCTGCAATTCATCATGCCCTGGCGTTATGTCAAAGATAATGACTATTATCCATTGGGACGTTATCCTGTTGTTGAAAGAGGATCGCGAAATTTTGCGGATTTAGAAGCAGATATATCTTGGTTGATGTACCATGAACTTGGTCATGCCAATGATTTTTTCCCGCCAGCTAGATGGTCTTCCCTATCGTTAAACAATAGTCCGTTAGAAACGATTAACTTACCATCAATCACTCCTGATTCAGATGCTTTGGCCAGTGTTTATCCACTACGTTCAGATGAAATGCATCAGCTAGCACAAGTCAATTACGGTGGTGACACCGCGACGACAGGACAAAAAAATACCACAGCAGATGATGTTACCGATCTGTTTATACCTGATCTTTCTACTGGATTTTATAATTACTATACGACACGAGAAGATTACGCGACCTTGTTTGAAAAATTCATGATGAAATATCGGTTGGATGCAGACTCTGACATTGCGATCGTTTCTAATAATAACAACCCTGATTATAATGTAACGTGGGGACAACGTAACCGTTTTAATGCTCCTGCATTGCAAGATCGGGTGTTGTTTACCGTGAATCGAGTTTTACCTGAAATTGATGCTGCAGCAATTCAAGCCACCCTACCTGCCCCGCAGTTAATGACCGCAGGCAATACTTGGTTTGAAAATTTAACGATAGGTAGCGCAGCTAAATCTGCGGAACAACTGCAATGGACATCAGCACAAATGAGTGCTCAAATGCGCCAGGATGTTCGTATTCCAACGAGTCACAAGGACAATGATTTACTGACGAATAAAAAATAATCGACAACAGCGCTAGTGAATTAAATGCCTAGCGCTTTTTTGATTAAAGGAATGGTAATCGCTTTTTGTTCGGATAACGCAAGCTGATCTAGCTTACCTAACACAGTTTGTATATGCGCAATATCTCTGGTAGTAAATTTCAATAAATAGTTAATCGCAGCGGACTGCATATTTAACCCTTTCATGGCGACATAATCAGTCACCACCCGCTCTAAGCCTAGATCACTTAAGCTCTCTAATTGATAAACTTGTCCCCAGGTTAAACGTGAACGTAAATCAGGTAATTCAAAATCAGTGTTCGTTGGCCCTATCGCACTCGTCAATAACATCGAAGCGCCAGACTCTATGCAGCGATTAATCAAATCAAACAAGGCTATTTGTAATGAGATTTGGTCTACAACAACATGAATATTTTCAACAATTATCAGCTCGTGTTGATCATAATTCGCCAGTAATTCCATATAGATAGACTCAGCATTGTCATCACCTTGCATCGCATTGTATGCATTGAGAATTTCAGGAGCAAACAGCTCTGCCATATCGAGATAGCAAACCGAAAGTTTCTGCTGTAAAGCCGTATGATATAAGGCTGTCGCTAGGTGGGTTTTACCTGAGTGTGACCCGCCATGTATCAGTAATAATTGGGTATTAGGTTGCTCAGCATGTGCCGTCAAATTTAATAACGCATCGTGAAGTAATTCATTGTGTTCAAAATAAAAATTATCTAGCGTTTGATAACTGGGTAATTCAATAGGTAATGGTAATTGCATATTAACGCCAATAATACTCGAATAAACGAGTGTTTAATTCATCCTCTGGATCAGTAATCCCGACGACTTGATTCCCCTGCAGTAATACTTGATGTAATTGTTGTGGTTGCCCTAACAATTTTACATTAAACGTACTTGTCGTCCCACGCTGCTCTAATAAAAGTGCATTTTCAACAATGGATAACGACGTAAGGTAAGCTTCAATCTGCGATAGTGCAACAATATCAGTCACATGATTGATTGTGATGAGTTGTTGAATTTGACTATTTTCAACAAATCGAAATGTGTCTAACGCATAACGTATTGCTTGGCGCTCAGTATACTGATCAACAAACTTTCCTATGACTGCCAATTTCGTCTTATCAGTAACTTGATGTAATTCTAATTCCGTATTAGATTTGACAAAATAATCAAGTTGCCAAGATTGATCTGACAACTGCTGTAATTTCACACTGACCGTGTAAGGTGTATTATAACGTTGCGCACCTGTATGCAACGTATCGATAAACTGCCCCCAAATATCTATTTCCGAGACTTGAGTGACATCTTCAATATCCATTATTGGTAAAATAAACTCCACGCCGCGATTAAATGCCGCAGCATTTAACAATGATAATGTGTCGTTACTTTCACCATCCATTAAAATTGTGCGAAAACGTGAACTATTATTTTGTTCAATAAACCACAATAAGGCTTCAGGGCGTTGTGCACCCCATAGAGGTAATGCGTTTCTTTTGACCCACTTTTCTAGTTTTGCTTGGTTAAAAATAACCAATAACTGCTCACTATTACCCTCAACAAACTGTGTGGATGTGACATATTGCATCACATTTTCAGATAATGCTCGAAACTGTTCGTGTTTAATTACCGACTCGCTCCCTGATAATTTAACAAGGACTTGAGCTAAAGCTTGACGAATTGCAGTCTGTTGCGAACGCGTATCTTGTGTCTTTAATGACACATAGGCTTTATTGAGGTCGTTAATTGTGGCGCACTGTACATAAAAGCAACTAAATGTCAGTACTAAAAAACTCACCAAACGAACAAGATGGGAACGCGGAAACATATACAAAATAGCAACACACCTTATTTATCAAAAAATCTTTACACTTATATAGTGATATTGTGCGGTAAATCAAAGTATAATACATCTATTATATGGAATTAATGTTAATTTTCTGCTGTCTTGAAAGCAGAACACGCTAACCAACTATTTTCGAGAATATCTGTGACCAAATCTACTCAATCCTTAAGCTATAAAGATTCCGGCGTCGACATCGATGCGGGTAATGAACTTGTTGAACGAATCAAATCAGTAACTAAACGTACACACCGCCCTGAAGTAAAAGGTGGTTTAGGTGGTTTTGGCGCATTGTGCTCATTACCAACCAAGTACAAAAATCCGTTATTAGTCTCAGGGACTGACGGAGTGGGTACCAAATTGCGTTTAGCAATGGATTGTAATCAACATGATGGTATTGGTATTGATTTAGTGGCAATGTGCGTCAATGATTTGATCGTACAAGGTGCCGAACCATTATTCTTTTTAGATTACTATGCTACTGGTAAACTTGATGTTGATGTAGCAGTTGAAGTTGTAACTGGAATTGGTAAAGGCTGTGAATTATCAGGTTGTGCTCTAATCGGTGGTGAAACTGCTGAAATGCCAGGTATGTATCATGGTTCTGACTATGATGTGGCAGGTTTTTGTGTCGGTGTAGTTGAAGCAGAAGATGCAATTGATGGTTCACAGGTTGCTGCTGGCGATGCACTTATTGCATTAGGTTCTTCAGGCCCACATTCAAATGGTTTTTCATTAATCCGTAAAATCATCGAAGTTAGCGAAGCAGATATCAGTGCACAGCTAGGTGCAAGCTCTATTCAAGAACAGCTGCTTACCCCTACCCGTATTTACGTTAAATCTGTTTTAACTTTATTAGAAACAGTCAAAGTGAATGCCATATCGCATATCACCGGTGGCGGTTTCTGGGAAAATATCCCACGCGTTTTACCTGACAACATGCAAGCGAATATTGATAAGTCTTCATGGCAGTGGCCTGAGATTTTTACTTGGTTGCAAGAACAAGGTAATGTGACTGAACACGAAATGTATCGAACTTTTAACTGTGGTGTGGGTCTTATGATTGCGCTTCCACAAGATCAAGTCGACAGTGCATTACAAATTTTACAAGATGCCGGTGAAGCAGCTTGGGTTATTGGTAGTATTGCCGAAAAATCAGGTTCTGAATCTGTTGTAATGGCGTAGGGCTGATAATTAATATGAAACGCATTGTGGTAATGATCTCTGGATCGGGCAGTAATCTACAAACAATTATTGATCAAATCCATCGTTCAGATGATGCTGCACAAATTGTATGTGTGATCTCAAACAAGCCCGATGCGTTTGGTTTACAACGCGCTAAAGAAGCCGGCATTCCACATGTCTGTGTTGATAGTCAATCTACATCTGGTGACCGTGCAGCTTATGATAAGCTGTTGGTGACTACGATTGAAGAGTATCAAGCAGATTTAATTGTATTAGCCGGTTTTATGCGGATTTTAAGCGATTCTTTTGTTAATCAGTATTTAGGGCGTTTGATTAATATTCACCCGTCATTATTACCTAAATATAAAGGCTTAAATACACACCAGCGCGCGATTGACAATGGCGATACGGAGCACGGTGTATCAGTGCATTTTGTCACACCTGAGCTTGATGGTGGACCGGTTATTTTGCAAGCAAAAGTACCTATCTTCCCTGAAGATGATGCTGAAGATATTGCGCAACGAGTACAAGTACAAGAACATCAAATTTACCCATTAGTGGTACGTTGGTTCATCCAAGACCGCTTAATTATGGATGATGGACGTGCGTTTATGGATCAACACGTATTAGGAAGTAACGGCTTTGCACATGAATAATAGGGTTTCAAATAACGTTAATCACTCCATTGCAATATGGTGTTTAACTTTATTTGTCAGTTTATTTTCGGGATTAACTCAGGCTCAATTGATTACTCAGCAAGACTATCAACTCGCACCTTTCGAATCTCAATTCGAAGCGTATTATGATGGTGATCCTACACCTGTAGGTTATGCAATCCTAAGACTGTCTCAACTGCCTAATAAATTATGGCAATTAGAATACGAATCCAAAATTTCTAAATATTTTTTAACCGATAAACGTAACGAGACCACTCGATATCTATATCAACCAAACGATTCAGCCGCACAACTAGCATTAACACCGATTACCTATGTTTATACTCGAACAGGCACAGGTTCTGATAAAGGCCTTAGTGTTACCTTTGATCATGCTAAGAATCAGTTTTTCACATCCGTTCCAGTAGACAAACAAGTTGTATTTCCTCTAAACGGGTATGTCGACAATCAACTTTTCAGAATTGATGTTCCTTATCAATTATCTAAAGGGAAAACCGAATTTTTCTATCAGTTTGTTAACTCTCGCGGACAAGCCCGTGAATACAAGATGCATGTTGTCAATCAAGAATCACAATCACTCCCTATCGGAGTATTAGACACAATTAAAGTCATTATAAATAGAGGATCCTCATCTCGACAAACTTTTGCTTGGTTCGCACCTAGCTTGAACTATCAATTGGTGCGCTTGCAACAATTTAAAGATGGTGAAATACAAGGTGATATCAAGTTACGCGTGCACAAACCTCTTTAAGCATACCTTCCCCTATCCCCCTAGTTTTCACCAAACTAACCTTGCTATTTGTTAGAAATTTGTTATCTTGCAAGTCTGGTCAGACCATCATCAAGGTGAAATATGAACGACATTATATGGATTTGTGCACTTGCCCTATTATTCGCAATTTGTGCTTATCATCGGCTTAGCATACTAAAGACTTCAGCTGTCACAGCCGTATTACTCATTTTTGGTACAATTACCGGACATTTTTCATTCCTGTCATGGTGTGTGTATGTCCTCGTGTTTGCAGTGTTAGGTAACATCAATCTGCGTCAACGTTATTTAAGCAAGCGCTTATTAGCTTTTTATAAACGTATTAGCCCTGCAATGTCAACCACTGAACAAGAGGCGATTGATGCTGGAACAGTATGGTGGGACGGACAATTATTTAGCGGACAGCCTGACTGGTACAAATTACATAGTGTTAAAAAACCAATTTTAACCAATGAAGAACAAGCCTTTTTAGATGGTCCTGTTGAAACAGTCTGTCTAATGGTGGATGAATGGCAAATTAACCATGTTGATGCCGATTTATCACCGGCTATTTGGCAATATCTCAAGGACAATAAATTCTTTGCGATGATCATCAAAAAAGAATACGGTGGTTTGGCATTTTCTGCCTATGCACAATCACGAATACTACAAAAATTATCAGGTGTCTCTGCCGTTTTATCGACCACCGTTGGTGTACCAAATTCTTTAGGTCCTGGTGAGTTATTACAACATTATGGCACAGCGGAACAGCAACAATACTATTTACCACGCTTAGCTCAAGGTCTAGACATCCCCTGTTTTGCATTAACCAGTCCCGAAGCTGGCTCTGACGCCGGTGCGATCACTGATAAGGGGATTATTTGCAAAGGGCTGTGGAAAGGTCAAGAAGTCATCGGTATTAAACTCACGTTTGATAAACGGTATATTACGTTAGCCCCCGTTGCCACTGTTATCGGTCTGGCATTTAAGTTACATGATCCTGAGCAATTATTATTCAACAAAACGGATATCGGGATCACCTGCGCATTATTACCTCGCGAAACTGAAGGCTTAGAGATTGGTAATCGTCATTTCCCCTTAAATGTGCCTTTCCAAAATGGGCCTATTCGCGGTCAAGATATCTTTGTGCCACTCGATTATATTATTGGTGGGGCTGATATGGCAGGTAAAGGTTGGCGCATGTTAATGGAGTGCTTATCAGTTGGGCGATGTATTACCCTACCCTCAGGATCGGCTGGCGGAAGTAAGTCTGTTGCACTAGCAACCGGTGCTTATGCACGTATTCGTCGCCAATTCAAAATGCCTATTGGCAAAATGGAAGGGATTGAAGAAATGCTAGCCCGTATTGGCGGTAGCACCTATATGATGGATGCTGTGACATCACTGTCGACGACCGCGGTCGATTTAGGTCAAAAACCATCTGTAATCTCAGCCATCTGCAAATACCACCTAACTGAGCGGATGCGTGTTGTTGTGAATGATGCGATGGATATTCACGGTGGCAAAGGGATCATGTTGGGTCCAAATAATTATTTAGGTCGAGGGTATCAAGGGATACCAATCGCAATTACAGTTGAAGGTGCAAATATTTTAACACGTAATATGATGATATTTGGTCAAGGTGCCATGCGCTGTCACCCTTTTGTGTTAGATGAAATCAAAGCTGCTGCATTAACGGATCAAAAAGCGGCGTTGGCCGCGTTTGACTCTGCTGTCTTTGGTCACATTGGTTTCGCACTTTCCAACTTCGTAAAAAGTAGTTGGTTTACGTTAACGGCAGGATATTTATCAGCCAGTCCATTTAACGATAGCACCAAACATTATTATCAATTACTCAATGGATATAGTGCCAATTTAGCTTATTTAACCGATGTTTCAATGAGTGTTTTAGGTGGAAGCTTAAAACGTCGTGAACGTTTATCTGCTCGTCTAGGCGACATATTAAGCCATTTGTATTTAACATCAGCCGTACTCAAACGCTTTAATGATGAAGGTCGATTAACCGAGCATGAAGCACTAATGCATTGGGCAATGCAAGATGGCATATACCATATTGAGGTTGCGATCGATGAGTTTATTCGTAACTTCCCTGTGACAGCGGTTCAAATAATGCTGCGCATTGTTGTGCAACCACTCGGACGGACGCGTCAGCGCCCTGATGATCAAACAGAACATACTATCGCTCAAATGTTGCAAACACCTTGTCATGCACGCACGCTGTTGGGTGCTGGGCAGTTCACCCGCCCTGTAAAAGGTAATTTGTTAGGAGAATTAGAAGCCACGCTGAGCGATATCGTTGCAGTAGAACCAATATTTGATCGTATTTGCAATTATTATCAAGAAAAACATCAATTTACACAACTTGATGTACTGGCAAAGCGTGCTCTTAAAGATAACCTCATTACTGAGTCAGAAGCGGAATTAATGATTAGAGCTGAAGCTGGGAGATTAAAAACGATAAATGTAGACGATTTTGCACCAGAAGAATTAGTGTTTGAAAAATCAATCAGCTAAATCAATTTTATCCACTAGCAATACAACCTGTGTGCGAGAGCTCACGTTGAATTTTTTGAATATTGAACTGATATGAGCTTTTACTGTTGCTTCGGTAACGAAAAGCTCTTCAGCTATTTGCTTATTCATTTTGCCCTCCTTCAGACATCTAAGTACTCGTAATTGCTTAGGTGTTAATCCTTTGACATACTCGATTGACGTTATTAAATCTGGCGCATTGACACCTATCTTATCAATGTACTTCTCTGGAATAAATAACCCTCCGTCTAGCACAGTCATAATTACATGTGCCATTTTGCGTGAGTTGAAGGTTTTAGGGATATACCCACGTGCGCCGTAGTGCATGGCAATATTGACACTTTCTTCATTATCACTGGCCGAAACGACAATTACTGGTGTATTGGCTGATTTATCAATCACCGAAGTGAGCCCATAATAATTATCAGAACCTGGCATGTTCAAATCAAGTAAAATTAAATCAATTTCAGGGTGATTTTTAATCGCTTTGAGCGTACTAGGTAAACTGTCCGATTCAATAATTTTCATATCATCAAAAAAAGGATTGAGAGCGGCTTGTAAAGCTTCTCGAAAAAGAGGATGATCATCTGCAATTAAAAACGTGCTCATATTTATTACGTCCAATGGTTTCATTCATTTGGTAATGGTAAAATATATCACTAATTGTAAAATATAATACATAAATTTCATCAACCGAATGATAGGTTAATATGCCTCAAATAGACAAGTTATTTTCGACACATCTAAATAAAATCGCTGATTTTTCGTTCGATGAAAATGTCGCCTCTGTATTTCCTGATATGATCGCCCGTTCTATTCCAGGTTACCCATTGATGATTGAAAACATTGGTCGTCTGGCACGTCAATATTGCCAACCTAATTCCACTATTTATGATTTAGGCTGTGCAACAGGTACGGCAACATTAAGTATGGCTAAACATGTTGCGGTGAATGATTGTCAGATTGTCGGACTTGATAATTCGCCTGCGATGGTTAAACAATGCCAACAATTTGTGAGTCAATACCACCACCCTTGCCCTGTGAAAATAGAATGCGCAGATATTACTACTTTTATGTATCAACCTAGTAGCGTCATATTAATGAATTTCACATTACAATTTTTAGCACCTCAACATCGCGAAGCTATGCTCCAACGCATTTATGATGCATTGTTACCTGGCGGAATTTTGATCCTTTCAGAAAAATTCACACATGAGCATGAGCTGGGTAATGAACTACTCATCAATTTGCATCATCAATTTAAAAGTGATAACGGTTACAGTGATTTAGAGATAAGCCAAAAACGAACTGCTCTTGAAAATGTCATGCTAACCGATTCAATGGCGACTCACACCTCACGCCTTGAAGCTGTGGGTTTTGCGAATATCATACCTTGGTTTAGTTGTTTTAATTTTATGTCATTGGTTGCGGTCAAATAAGGATACCCTATGCATTACCACTTTAGTGAGCTGTTATCTAAGTTAGGCACCCTTGGATTGGAGCAATGGCATTATGAATTACCGAGTCGTTTAGGTGAATGGGAAAAAGCCGCTCGCCATGGTAACGCCACTAAATGGCACAAACTTATTGATAAGTTACCCAAAATCACGACACAGTCAGCTTCGTTAGGCTCAACGGTAACCCTTAATCAACCAGCCATCAGCGAATATGAACAAAAAGTATTTAATGGTTTGTTACAGCAATTTAAGCCTTGGCGCAAGGGACCCTATAATATTTTTGGTGTCGACATTGATACTGAATGGCGCTCTGATTTTAAATGGGATCGCATCGCACCCCATATTTCCCCTTTGGCTAATCGTAATGTGCTGGATGTAGGCTGTGGTAGTGGCTATCATATGTGGCGCATGCTTGAACAACAGGCTAAATGCGTGGTAGGAGTTGATCCAACAGAATTATTTTTCAATCAATTTTTGATTTTAAAACGCTACTTACCCAGTGAACCCGTGTATTTCATTCCATTAGGGATTGAAGATATACCGGTTAGTCAGGCCTTTGATACAGTATTTTCAATGGGTGTATTTTACCATCGACGTGATCCTATTTTGTTTTTACAACAACTCAAAGAGCAACTCGTCTCTGGCGGTGAACTGGTATTAGAAACACTCGTTGTACCAGGATGTGAACAAACGGTGTTGGTTCCTGCTGATAGATATGCACAGATGAGTAATGTGTGGTATTTGCCGAGTGTGAAAGCATTAACCTTGTGGTTATCAAAGGTCGGCTTTGTCAATATCCGTATCGTCGACATTGACCAAACTAGCACGGATGAACAGCGTAAGACCGAATGGATTGAAGGTCAATCTTTAGTGGATTTCCTTAATCCTAATGATCCTAACTTAACCATTGAAGGTTATCCAGCGCCAACACGAGCAACGGTG
>DBBN01000011.1 GCA_002292215.1 Glaciecola sp. UBA983
CCATTCCTTGAACACGATGATGCTAACCGTGCATTGATGGGTGCAAACATGCAACGTCAAGCTGTTCCAACATTAAAGGCTGATAAGCCATTAGTTGGTACCGGTATGGAAAGAGTCGTTGCGGTGGATTCAGGTGTAACTGTTGTTGCTAAACGTGGTGGTACGGTCGATTATGTTGATGCATCACGTATCGTCATCAAAGTGAACGAAGCAGAAATGACTGCGGGCGAAGCAGGCATCGATATTTATAACTTGACTAAATATACGCGTTCTAACCAGAACACGTGTATTAACCAAAAACCAACCTGTAATGTCGGTGATCCGATTGTCACAGGCGATGTGCTAGCTGATGGTCCATCAACGGATCTTGGTGACTTAGCACTAGGGCAAAACATGCGTATCGCATTTATGCCTTGGAACGGTTACAACTTCGAGGATTCTATCCTTATTTCTGAGCGTGTTGCGGAAGAAGATCGCTTTACGACTATCCACATTCAAGAATTAAGCTGTGTCGCTCGTGATACTAAGCTTGGTCCTGAAGAGATTTCAGCTGATATTCCAAATGTAGGTGAATCTGCATTAGGTAAATTAGATGAATCTGGTGTGGTATATATCGGTGCAGAAGTTAAAGGCGGCGATATATTAGTAGGTAAAGTTACACCTAAAGGTGAAACGCAACTCACTCCAGAAGAAAAACTATTAAGAGCAATCTTTGGTGAAAAAGCCTCTGACGTTAAAGATACGTCTCTACGTGTACCTAACAGTGTACGTGGAACGGTTATTGACGTTCAGGTCTTTACTCGTGACGGTGTTGAAAAAGATGCCAGAGCCAAAGAAATCGAAGCAATGCAATTACGCGAAGTCAAAAAGGACTTGTCTGACGAATTAGCTATCTTAGAAGATGGTGTGTTCGCTCGTGCACGCAACTTGTTATTAAACAATGGCGTGGATGAAGAGAAGTTAAATAGCACTAAACGTGATACTTGGTTTGATATTGCATTAAAAGACGATGATGCGGCAGCTGACTTCGAACAGATAATTGAGCAACATGCTGAAATAAAAGCAGTGTTTGAGAAGAAGTTAGAAATTAAACGTCAGAAAATTATCCAAGGTGATGATTTACAACCTGGTGTGTTAAAAGTCGTAAAAGTTTACTTAGCAGTGAAACGTCATATCCAACCTGGTGATAAGATGGCTGGTCGTCACGGTAACAAAGGTGTTATCTCGACCATTCAACCGGTTGAAGACATGCCTTATGATGAAAACGGCACGCCGGTAGACATCGTATTGAACCCGCTAGGTGTACCATCACGTATGAACATCGGTCAGATCCTTGAAACTCACTTAGGCATGGCAGCCCATGGTTTAGGTGTGAAGATTGACCGTATGATTAAAGAGCAAGAAGAAGTGTCTAAACTTCGTAGCTTCTTGAACGAGGTATATAACCTTGGTACAAGTCGTCAAGTTGTAGACATTAATAGCTTTACTGATCATGAAATACGTCGTCTTGCAGAAAATTTACGTAAAGGTGTACCTGTTGCAACACCAGTATTTGATGGTGCTACTGAAGCAGAAATCAAAGAAATGCTGAAGCTTGCTGACATTCCAGAAAGCGGTCAAATTACCTTATTTGACGGTCGTACTGGTCGTGCATTCGAACGCCCTGTAACAGTAGGTTACATGTACATGTTGAAACTGAATCACTTAGTTGATGATAAGATGCATGCACGTTCTACTGGTTCTTACTCACTTGTTACGCAGCAACCATTGGGCGGTAAAGCTCAGTTTGGTGGCCAGCGCTTCGGTGAGATGGAAGTCTGGGCATTAGAAGCATATGGTGCAGCGTATACGCTACAAGAAATGCTTACTGTTAAATCTGATGATGTTAACGGCCGTACTAAGATGTATAAAAATATCGTAGATGGTGACCATAGAATGGAACCAGGCATGCCTGAGTCATTCAACGTATTGTTGAAAGAAATCCGTTCACTTGGTATTAATATCGAGTTAGAAGAAAACGAGTAAGCACAACGCTTTGCACAACGGTACGCAGCATAAAGTATCGTTGTCAGTGTTATTTGCATCGTGTTAGTTAGGTTGACTCAGTAACGGCTTGGTTACTGGGTCTTATGACCCACTCCGAAGGGAGAAAAATGTGAAAGACTTATTAAAGTTTCTAAAGCAACAAAATAAAACCGAAGAATTCGATAATATTCGAATTGGTTTAGCGGCACCTGATATGGTTCGTTCGTGGTCTTTTGGTGAAGTTAAAAAGCCAGAAACCATCAACTACCGTACATTCAAACCTGAGCGTGATGGTTTGTTCTGTGCAAGAATCTTTGGCCCGGTAAAAGATTATGAATGTTTATGTGGTAAATATAAGCGTCTTAAGCACCGTGGTGTAATTTGTGAAAAATGTGGCGTTGAAGTGACATTGGCTAAAGTACGTCGTGAGCGTATGGGTCATATCGAACTTGCTTCTCCAGTTGCACACATCTGGTTCCTTAAATCACTTCCGTCACGTATCGGCTTAATGCTAGATATGACGTTACGTGATATTGAACGTGTCCTATATTTTGAATCATATGTAGTAACCGAACCAGGTTTAACGACCCTTGAGCGTCGTCAGTTATTAACTGAAGAAGAGTATTTAGATTCGCTAGAAGAACACGGTGACGAGTTCGAAGCGAAAATGGGTGCTGAAGCTATCTATGACTTATTAAAAATCTTAGATGTTGGTCAAGACGTCTCTGAAATGCGTGAAGAGCTACCTTCAATCAATTCAGAAACGAAACGTAAAAAGATCACTAAGCGTCTTAAATTGCTTGAATCATTCATGTTATCTGGTAACAAGCCAGAGTGGATGATTATGACAATACTACCTGTATTGCCGCCTGATCTTCGTCCACTAGTACCACTAGATGGCGGACGTTTTGCGACATCTGATTTGAATGACTTGTATCGTCGTGTTATCAACCGTAATAACCGTCTGAAGCGTCTTCTAGACCTTGCTGCACCGGATATTATCGTGCGTAACGAAAAGCGTATGTTACAAGAAGCGGTCGATGCGTTACTTGATAACGGTCGTCGTGGTCGTGCAATTACGGGTTCAAACAAACGTCCTTTAAAATCACTTGCTGATATGATAAAAGGTAAGCAAGGTCGTTTCCGTCAGAACCTATTGGGTAAACGAGTTGATTACTCTGGTCGTTCTGTTATTACCGTTGGTCCTACGTTACGTTTGCACCAGTGTGGCTTACCGAAGAAAATGGCTCTTGAGTTATTCAAGCCGTTTATCTATGGCAAACTTGAAGCACGCGGTTTAGCAACAACCATTAAAGCTGCCAAAAAATTAGTAGAACGTGAAGCGCCGGAAGTGTGGGATGTATTGGATGATGTTATCCGTGAACACCCAGTGTTACTTAACCGTGCACCAACACTTCACAGACTTGGTATTCAAGCATTTGAACCGATCCTAATTGAAGGTAAAGCTATCCAATTGCATCCATTGGTTTGTGCGGCATATAACGCCGATTTCGATGGTGACCAAATGGCGGTACACGTACCGTTAACAATCGAAGCACAAATGGAAGCACGTACGTTGATGATGTCAACGAATAACGTACTAGCACCAGCTAACGGTGAACCAATCATCGTACCATCACAGGATGTTGTATTAGGTCTTTATTACCTAACAAGATTCCGTATCAATGGTTTAGGTGAAGGTATGATTTTTACCGACATCAAAGAAGTTGAAAAAGCTTACCGTACAGGTTTTGCTGAACTTCATGCCCGCGTAAAAGTTCGTATTACTGAACATGTTCGTAACAAAGATGGTGTTTTTGAACCGGTAACTAAGCTGCGTGATACTACTGTCGGTCGTGCAATCTTATGGCAAGTAAGTCCAGATGGCATGCCTTATGATCTTATTGATCAGCCACTAGGTAAAAAGCCAATTTCAAAACTGATTA
Source organism: Glaciecola sp. UBA983 (assembly GCA_002292215.1). Taxonomy (GTDB): domain Bacteria; phylum Pseudomonadota; class Gammaproteobacteria; order Enterobacterales; family Alteromonadaceae; genus Opacimonas. The sequence continues at coordinate 3,972 of DBBN01000011.1, forward strand.
ACCATGCTTACCGTAATCTTGGTTTAAAAGAAACGGTAATGTTTGCTGACCACATCATGTACACAGGTTTTCATTATGCAATGATCGCGGGTGCATCTGTTGGTATTGATGACATGGTTATCCCTGCAGCCAAAAAAGATATCATCGAAGATGCAGAAGCAGAAGTCGTTGAAATCCAAGAACAATTCCAGTCTGGACTTGTTACTGCCGGTGAGCGTTACAATAAAGTAATCGATATCTGGTCTACTGCGAATGAAAAAGTCGCTAAAGCGATGATGGAAAATCTTGAAAAAGAAACCGTTATCAATGCCCAAGGTGAAGAAGAACAACAAAGCTCGTTTAACTCTGTTTATATGATGGCTGACTCCGGTGCTCGTGGTAGTGCTGCTCAGATTCGTCAGTTAGCAGGTATGCGAGGTCTGATGGCTAAACCAGATGGTTCAATCATCGAGACACCTATCACGGCTAACTTCCGTGAAGGACTAAACGTACTTCAGTACTTTATCTCTACTCACGGTGCGCGTAAAGGTCTTGCCGATACAGCACTTAAAACAGCTAACTCTGGTTACTTAACTCGTCGTTTAGTTGACGTTGCACAAGATCTGGTTATTACCAATAGCGATTGCGGCACGTTAGAAGGTGTCATCATGACACCACTAATCGAAGGTGGTGATGTTGTTGAGCCGTTGCGTGAGCGTGTACTAGGTCGTGTAGTTGCCGTTGATGTAATCAAGCCAGGTACCGAAGACGAAGTCCTTGTTAAGCGTAATGTCTTACTCGACGAAGCGTTAGTTGACATGCTTGAAGCTAATTCAGTTGACCAAATGATTGTACGCTCTGTTATCACGTGTGATAACGATCACGGTGTATGTGAAAACTGTTATGGTCGTGATCTTGCTCGCGGTGAAATGGTTGGACGTGGTGAATCTGTTGGTGTTATTGCAGCACAATCAATTGGTGAGCCGGGTACACAGTTAACCATGCGTACCTTCCACATCGGTGGTGCAGCATCAAGAGCTTCTGCAGAAAACAGCGTTGCGGTTAAAACTAACGGTACATTAAAACTTCACAACTCTAAATCAGTACGTAATCAAGAAGGCAAGTTAGTTATTGTCTCTCGTTCTACTGAATTAACCGTGATTGATGACCAAGGTCGTGAGAAAGAGCGCTATAAAGTGCCTTACGGTGCTACCTTATCGGTAGATGATGGTGCGTTAGTTACTGGCGGCGATGTCGTTGCTAACTGGGACCCGCATAGTCACCCAATCATCACAGAACGTCCTGCGAAGATCTCTTTTGCGGATGTTGATGACACCAATACAGAAACACAAACCGATGATTTGACTGGTTTAAGCCGTATCGTTGTAAAAGATCTTTCTAAAGCTAATGCAAAAGAGCCGAAGTTAATCTTAGAGGCGGGTGAAAACTCACTACAGGAAATCCGTTTACCAAGCTTCACGACTATCGTTGCCACCAATGGCATGATGGCAGTAGAAGGTGACGTACTAGCGCGTATTCCTCAGGAAGGTTCAAAGACTCGTGATATTACCGGTGGTCTACCACGTGTTGCTGACTTGTTCGAAGCACGTAAGCCTAAAGAGCCAGCAATCCTAGCGGAAGTTTCCGGTATGATCGGCTTTGGTAAAGAAACCAAAGGTAAAAAACGTTTAATGATTACTCCACCAGAGGGTGATCACTATGAAGAGATGATCCCTAAATGGCGTCAACTCAACGTATTTGAAGGTGAAACGGTTTCACGAGGCGAAGTTATCGCTGATGGTCCTGAATCACCGCATGATATCTTACGTTTACGTGGGGTAAGTGCTGTTTCTAATTATATCGTGAACGAAGTTCAAGAAGTTTATCGCCTGCAAGGTGTTAAAATCAACGATAAGCACATCGAAGTTGTTATTCGTCAGATGCTCCGTAAGTGTATGATCACCGATTCTGGTGATTCAAAATTCTTAGTGGGTGAGCAACTAGAAGTTTCACAAGTTAAGATTGCTAATCGTGAACTTGAAAATGCAGGCAAAGTCGGTGCTAAGTATGAAATCCAATTATTGGGTATCACCAAAGCGTCACTATCAACTGAGTCATTTATCTCAGCTGCATCGTTCCAAGAAACAACACGAGTATTAACCGAAGCAGCAGTTCAGGGTAAAGAAGATGATTTACGTGGCTTGAAAGAGAACGTAATCGTTGGACGCTTAATCCCTGCAGGTACAGGTTTTGCTTATCATCAGAAGCGTGCAGCTCGTAAAGCAGCACAATTCACTGCAGAAGATTTATCGGTTTCAGCTGACGAAGCTCAGTTGGCATTAACAGAAGCATTGAATGCTAGTGTTAATATGCCTACTGGCGACGAAGAGTAATCGATAGTCATTAAGGTCTAATGCTTGACATTTGAGCATTAGATCTTTAATATTCCGCGACCCGAAATTAGGTTAATCCCTACGGTCGCGGTTTTTTAGTTTATGAGATAGAGCAATTTCATACACTTATTTATATTGTTGGCGCATGTTGCGTCAGCTTAATTTAATTACTCAGGAGCTCGTTAATGGCAACAGTTAACCAGTTAGTGCGTAAGCCTCGTAAGAAGCCAGTTGAGAAATCAAATGTAGCTGCTTTACAAGCTTGTCCACAACGTCGTGGTGTATGTACACGTGTATATACAACTACGCCAAAGAAACCAAACTCTGCATTACGTAAAGTTTGCCGTGTACGTTTAACCAACGGTTTTGAAGTTTCTTCATACATCGGTGGTGAAGGTCACAACCTACAAGAGCATAGCGTGGTATTAATCCGCGGTGGTCGTGTTAAAGATTTACCAGGTGTTCGTTATCACACTGTTCGCGGTACATTAGATTGTGCTGGTGTAAGTGATCGTCGCCAAGCCCGTTCTAAATACGGTGCGAAAAGGCCTAAGTCTTAACGGTTCTCCGTTAGTAAGGCCAAACTATTAATATTATAAGTTTTGGGATATAACCTGAAATTTCTACGGAGAATTTAAGATGCCAAGAAGAAGAGTTGTAGGACAACGAAAAATCCTACCAGATCCAAAGTTTAAATCAGAATTGCTTGCTAAATTCATGAATGTCGTAATGCTCGACGGCAAAAAATCAACAGCTGAAAAGATCGTTTATGGCGCGCTTGACATTGTTGCTGAAAAAACTAGCAAACCACATCTAGAAGTATTTGAAATTGCACTAGAGAACATCCGCCCAACCGTCGAAGTTAAGTCTCGTCGTGTAGGTGGTTCAACGTACCAAGTACCAGTTGAAGTTCGTCCAGTTCGTCGTAATGCTCTAGGTATGCGTTGGTTAGTTGAAGCTTCGCGTAAACGTGGCGAGAAGTCTATGGCTCAACGCCTAGCTGCTGAGATGCTTGATGCGTCTGAAAACAAAGGTTCCGCGGTTAAGAAACGTGAAGACGTTCACCGTATGGCCGAAGCCAACAAAGCGTTCGCGCATTACCGTTGGTAATTCGAGGTTATTATGGCTCGTAAAACTCCTATTCAACGCTATCGCAATATTGGTATTGTCGCGCATGTAGATGCTGGCAAAACCACTACGACCGAGCGCGTATTGTTCTACACTGGTCTATCTCACAAAATTGGTGAGGTACATGATGGTGCTGCCACCATGGACTGGATGGAACAAGAACAGGAACGAGGCATAACTATAACCTCCGCTGCAACCACCTGCTTTTGGCAGGGGATGCAGCAACAATTTGAACAGCATCGCATTAATATAATCGATACTCCTGGACACGTAGACTTCACGATTGAAGTTGAGCGTTCTTTGCGTGTACTCGATGGTGCGGTGGTGGTTTTTTGTGGTTCTTCAGGTGTTGAACCGCAATCAGAAACAGTATGGCGCCAAGCTGACAAATACCAAGTACCACGTATAGTATTTGTAAATAAAATGGACCGTGCTGGGGCTAATTTTGAACGGGTTGTAGAACAAATTCGCAACCGTTTAGGGGCACAGTGTGTGCCTATCCACCTTAACATTGGTGCTGAAGAAGACTTCTCAGGTATCATCGACCTGATAAAAATGAAGGCAATTAACTGGAATGAAGCTGACAAAGGAATGACCTTTAGTTATGAAGATGTTCCAGCTGATTTATTGTCACGTGCTCAAGCTTTGCGTATCGAACTTGTCGAAGCAGCTGCTGAAGCAACGGATGAGTTGATGGATAAATATCTTGAAGGTCAAGAGCTTACCGAAGATGAGATAAAAGCAGGCTTACGTAAGCGTACTCTCAACAATGAGATTGTGCTCGCGACATGTGGTTCTGCTTTTAAAAATAAAGGCGTACAAGCTGTGCTTGATGCGGTTGTTGAGTATTTACCTTCACCTGAAGAAGTAAAACCTATTACTGGGATCCTCGATGACAAAGATGAAACTGAAGCGACACGTTTAGCAAGTGATGATGCCCCATTTTCAGCATTAGCATTTAAGATTGCCACCGACCCATTCGTCGGTACATTGACTTTTTTCCGCGTCTACTCTGGCGTCGTCAATACAGGTGATACGGTTTATAACCCAGTTAAAGGTAAGCGCGAACGTTTTGGTCGTATTGTGCAAATGCATGCCAATAATCGAGAAGAAATTAAAGAAGTCCGAGCTGGCGATATTGCAGCTGCGATTGGACTAAAAGACGTTACTACGGGTGATACCTTGTGTGATGCAAATAATAAAATTACCCTTGAGCGTATGGACTTCCCAGAACCTGTTATCTCAATCGCTGTTGAGCCACGCTCGATCCCTGATCAAGAGAAAATGGCCATCGCGTTGAATAAGCTGGCTGCAGAAGATCCATCGTTCAAAGTTCACACCGATGAAGAATCAGCGCAAACTATTATCTCTGGTATGGGTGAACTACACTTAGATATCATCGTAGATCGTATGAAACGTGAGTTTGGTGTGCAATGTAATGTGGGTAAACCACAAGTTGCATATCGAGAGACTATCCGTTCTAGTGTTCAAGTGGAAGGTAAGTTTGTTCGTCAAACCGGCGGTAAGGGCCAGTTCGGTCATGTTTGGTTGAAGGTTGAGCCACAAGAAGAAGGTGCCGGATACGAGTTCGTTAATGCGATTGTCGGTGGCGTAGTACCTAAAGAATTTATACCTGCTGTAGACAAAGGTTGCCAAGAACAAATGCAATCTGGCGTATTAGCAGGTTATCCTATGTTAGATATAAAAGTCACACTGTATGATGGTTCTTATCATGATGTTGACAGTTCTGAGATGGCATTTAAAATTGCGGGATCTATGGGTTTCAAGAAGGGTGTACTCGATGCATCTCCTGTACTCTTAGAGCCTACGATGAAAGTAGAAGTAACCACTCCAGAGGAGTGGATGGGTGATGTTGTCGGCGATCTTAATCGACGTCGAGGCATGATCGAAGGTATGGAAGAGGGTGTAGCAGGTATCAAGATTGTTCGTGCTAAAGTGCCACTTTCAGAAATGTTTGGATATGCAACTGACTTGCGTTCTGCAACGCAAGGACGTGCGTCCTATTCGATGGAATTCTTTAATTACTCTGAAGCGTCTAGTAATGTCGCTAAAGCAATTATCGAACGACGTCAATAATCTTAATAGAGAGTTCGGTCCGGTCTAATTCATTTATGGGTCGGGCTTTTTAACTAGGAAACGAGAAAAATGGCAAAGCAAAAGTTTGAACGTAATAAACCCCATGTAAACGTCGGTACTATCGGCCACGTTGATCACGGTAAAACAACTCTTACAGCGGCAATCACGTCGGTATTAGCAAAGACTTACGGCGGTTCTGCTCAAGCATTCGATCAAATCGATAATGCTCCAGAAGAACGCGAGCGCGGTATCACTATCTCTACGTCACACGTAGAATATGATACTCCATCACGTCACTATGCACACGTTGATTGTCCAGGACACGCCGATTATGTTAAAAACATGATCACTGGTGCTGCTCAAATGGA
>DBBN01000111.1 GCA_002292215.1 Glaciecola sp. UBA983
ACAACGAACCAAACCACAACAGCGCAACGGTGCCAAGCATTTGCTTGGTTACGTCATTGCCCTCTGCGACATCAAAGGCATACATGGCAAGACGGTAAACTTGATTTTGATTAATTAACTGGTTGATTTCACTTAATTTAACACGGTTAATATTATTTAATTCAAAAATCTGTTCATCTATACCAAAGGACAGTTGTGCCATCTCATCAAGTTTAATATATTGAGCATCTTGATATGCTTGTACTTGCGCTAGCCCATCTTCACGTACGGCTATAAAGGCACGTTTGTCTCGCGCATCACGGCTATAGATGTTATTGATTAGCTGTTCGTTTTCTTGGGTACGCGTGATAATTTCTTGCTTCGCGCCATCAATGCGCTCATTGACTTCATCTACGCGGCGTTGATACTTACTGTTAACAAAATCTATCTGTTGACGCAATTGATCTTGCATGGTGGATTGCTTGGTAATCGCATCACCACCTAAATAACCGGAAGTAATGGTGCCAAGTTGTTTTTCTTTCGTCGCAATGAGTGCTCTATATTTACGCTCGATGCCACTGCGGGTAAAAAATCCAGCACCAGCTAACGCATTGCTAAATTCTAATTTTAGCGTATTGAGTTCTGCCAACAAACGTTCTCGCTCGGCTGAACTCCCTGAAATATTCCCGACCAATAACACATTAAAACGTTCTTCAACGGCTTGGGTTTCTGCTGCCCAGTCGCTGTAATATTGATCACGCGTAATGATCAATTGATCAATCTTGGCTTCAAGCTCGTCTTCAAAGGTATAACTGATTTGATTAATAGCGCTGCTAGTACGGCGATTAATCGTCGTCGTATCGCTATCAAATTTAGTGTTAATGTCATTTCGTTGGGTGTCTAACTCCAACAACAATTCATCTTCTGTGAATTTGACAATGTAGGCACGTCGATCTTCCAACAAGACCTTGGCGGCTTCATTGTCGGCAATGGCATTATTGCGCTCATCGATGGCACGATTAAGATTAGAAAAGTTCCGCTCAAAGCCATTGAACATGGTTTCGAACGTAATCAAACACAAGAACAACACAAAAATCAGGAACAAACCGCGCCAAAAGAAATTTTTCACCGCCATAAATGCAAAGACTAATGGGATCTTACAAATTTCAACTACTGCAATTAATACAAATGGCAAACTCGTCACTAAAATCGCAGATACGCCGGCAACAAAACCACTGCCCTCAGTTTGACTAAACGCATCATAAGCAGAAATTCCCATCACGATTGAAATGGTTAAGCCAATCAACACGGCAATAATTTCTACAGACCAGGCTAGCTTGACGAGTAAATCTGAGTATTGTTTGGTGAGTTGTTTAGTATACATAGTTTAACTTTTTGTATTATTTTTGTTATAAAACTGATAATACACTGTAAGACTTATCTTACAAAGTTTTTTTATTATGGCTATATATGTGTTGGTATATGAATGAATACGTATTAGTCACTCGCTAGCGAAAACTCGGTATTATCGAGCTCCACTAAAACAGGCTTATTAATCAGTTCAATCAACAACATCGCGCGCTGCTCACCTTTAGGCTCTTGATAAATCGCCTGAATATTATTGTAGTTAGCCGAATGCACGGTGACTTTATCACCCGTCTTAGGCAGTTTACTATCGACTTGTGCCACACTTTGTAGCTCACGAAACACACTGATTAATGAGCTTGAGACTTTTTGGTACTCTTTGCCTTGTTTGACAAAACCAATGACACCGCGGGTTGAGCGAACAGAAGTAAAATTATGTTTGCCATGATCGAGCTGGGCAAACACATAATTAGGAAACAATGGCTCTTCAACGGTTTGTCGCTTGCCGCGCAACACTTTAGTGACCATTACCTTTGGATAAAAGGCGTCGACACTTTGATTCGCTAAATGCATCACGGCTTTGCTTTCTTCTTTGGCTTTGCAATACAACAAATACCAGATGGTGCCTATCGGCCCGCCAAACGGATCTTTTTGGGGTTTTTCTGCCGCTGTTTGAGCATGTGTATTTGATTGTGTATTTGAGTTTGTTACTGAAATGGAGTCAGACATTATACAAGCCTCCTAGGAAGAACAATGAGTGCAGAATAGCACCGCAAAAAAGAAAAATTTGGCAGGGGCGGAGGGATTCGAACCCCCAACCATCGGTTTTGGAGACCGCTGTTCTACCAATTGGAACTACGCCCCTGCAACAAACGCCTCGCATTATACAAGTCTTAGACTAAAGGTAAAGAGAATTCGTCGCTGGTGTTTCTTAGTTGGTATTTGCCACGATGTTTGTCACAGTGCTATCCGTGCCTACATATTACAATAATAATGCCCACGCTCGGTTGATAATCAGGGCTAAGCGAATATATAACGCAGTTTGTTGTGTTGCCGTATCCACATCGCAATCGGTGTGTTGTGCGTATTCTTTAAGCAGCTGAGTTTGTGCAGTAGGGGTAAGTTGATTGATCACAATGCACATTGCCACATCAAAATACCTAGGCCCAAGAGCGGCATACTCCCAATCCACACACACATCATTGGCGCGAATATGATCAAGGTGCAAGTCGTTATGACATAACACTGGCGTATCGTCGATATGCTGAAAATCTTGCATATCGTTTATCAATATGTCGAGCGCTTGGCTTAACGAGCATGCCGTGCTTGTGTCTTTAGCATCATGACCAGCATGCAAAGCGCGAATTAGGGCTTTACATTGTTTAATAGGATCAAGTTGTCTAATAGATGTATCGGTAGATTTGTCAGTAGGTGTATCGGTAGGTGTTTGGTGGAGTTGTGCTAATGCTCGCGCTAGTGTCTGTGTTAGTGCTTGCGCTTGCTCAGTCTCTGCTGGCACAAAAGCCTCAACCCACAATAAACCTTGTTCGTTGGGCTTAGCATGAGTACTGCTAGATATATGCGGACTAAGGTATATCGGCTCTGCTGCTATCCCGATGACAAACAAGCGTTGTTGCAACTCAAACGTCGAAGCAAACGAAAACGCCTGACCGTCATGCTCGTGCAACTGTTTGACAATCACTCGTTCAGTCAAACCATCAACGTCAAATGCGCATTCCCACACTGGGTGAGTACCACTCAGAGCGCTAAAGCGTAAATCAGCGGCGACAATGGGTTGCCCAACTCGCTGGCAAAGGATTGCAGTGAGCGGTTCGGTTAACATGAAGCATTCACGCGAACTAAGCCGCGCCACTCGCGCCATCCATATATTGCAAACACAATATACACGGCAAATAAGCCCGCACTCACGGTCAAACCCGATGCACTATATATAATTACGGCTAAGGCGTTAATCACCATCCAATAAAACCAATTTTCATAGACTTTATGCGCGACCATCACTGTGGTTAACACACTAAATACACTCATCACGATATCTAAGGCGTTGATCCAGTTAGTATTAATCCAGTTAGTATTAAACCAATCTGCATTAGCTGAATCGGCGCTGGTAAACCCTATCAACGCAGCACTGATAATGCTTCCGGCGGCGATAACCCATAAATGAAATCGCAATGGTCGTGGCTGCACACTTAACGCCGGTTCGGATCCACCGGTCGTGCCTTGCTGCCACTGCCAATAGCCGTAACCGGCCATTATCATATAATAAATATTCAGCGCCATGCTAAATGACAGTGCTGCTTCAAAAAACACAACCGTAAACAGCGCGGTGGACACAAATGCAAAAAACCAGCACGCGATATGCTCGCGCGCCACTAACACCATGTAAGCAAGGGCGCATAATACCGCCCCCACTTCTAACAGACTAAAAAGCATAACTTACCTGAACGCCCGTTTGACGCTGTCCGCCGAACTGCACATAGGCTTTAGGAATTTCGTAATATTCGCGAGGATCGTTACTAAAGCCACCAAATCCGCGCACATAGTAGGTTTTATCCAAGACATTATGCACAAATGCACTCAGCTCCCATCCTGAAAATGCACCTGACAATGGCATGGTCACCCGTGTATTGACAATCGCATGTCCAGGATTGATTTCGTCATGTCCATCAGAAAAGCGATGCGAGGATTTCGCATCTACCGACACATGCCACAATAAATCATCATTGAGGTTCATGTTAACAAAGGCATGAGCGGTATATTTGGGGGCTTGTGCTTGACGTTGTTTGTCAATGACTGAGCCATCACTGCGAGTGAATCCGCTAAACGTAGCATCCAAATAACCAACATTGACCCCGACATCAACACTTGGATTTAATTGCCAGCTTAACTCGGCTTCAACACCTTGGTTGATCCCCGTATCAGCATTATCAACAATATCGATAAACTCAACCGGTTGAGCATTACCCGCATCATCGTTCTCATTGACTAACACGTCATAATCACTAATTTGTGTGTTTTCACGCGTCATATAAAACACAGCCACACGCACATTGGCAGCGCTGTCTGCAATGCGCGATTTCACACCTAACTCATAATGCCAGTTGTATTCAGCTTCATAAATACGTTGTTCGTCGGATACACGCTCATCAGGATTAAAGCCGCCCGCTTTAAATCCGCGCGCCACAAATCCATATAAGGTCGAATTATCATGCACATAACTCAGCGCAACTTTACCGCCAACGAGTGTCTCATCGTTATTTTCAATAAAGCCATTACTATCTTGATAATCAATTTGGTGTTGTTCAATACGCAAGCCTGCCTCTACCGATACAGTTTGAGCAGCTAACGTGATTGGCAATGTGATTTGTCCATATACTGCTGAACTTGTGGGTTGGTACAGCGAAGTTAAATCACTGTCGGCATAGGTATATTCGCGGGTTAAATTATCTTCTGCTTGTTTATATAACGCGCCGGCTACCCACTGTAAGTGGCTATTGGCTTGTGAACGAGCTTGTAATTCTAACGCTTGGCTATCGCGATTACGCAAATAATAATCAGTCGATGCGTATTCCCACGGATGAAAACCCACGAAAGTCCAATCTTCATCATAACCATACACAGTATCAGATTGGGTATGTGAGGTTTGCATGCGCCATTGCCCCCAATCAGTGGTGTTGACTAAGTTAACACCGACAGCAGTGGCATCAATGGTATCGACACCCGGCTCATCGGAACGGCTAACATTATCATTATCTAATGAAAACGCATCATAACCGTTATCCGTATTGACGTGAATGACTTGGCCGCTCAACGTCATGGCAGCATTAATATCATACGTCGCAGCTAAACGCGCACTGAGCTCATCTAGATTATTGGTATCATCACGATCTAAATAGGAATTTTCAACAAATCCGTCTGATGTCGTTTGTTTAATTGCACCGCGCAAACCTAAACCATTTTCAAAAGTTAAGCCATACGCAGCGCTGACATCTAGCGTATCTTGAGTGGCACGACTGATAGCAAAGGAGCCTGAAGGCTCATCCGTCGGTGCATTACTCACAATATTAATCACACCCGCTAATCCTGAGGTACCAAACACAGTGGCTTGAGGACCGCGCAAGACTTCGACTTGCTGTGTATCTAACAAGGTCGCCATCCCCCCCAAACCAGACACATCCATACCATCTATCACTAGGCCAACTGAAGAATTGAGTGGTTCAGAAAATTGACTGCGCTCACCAATCCCGCGTATTTGAATGTACTTACCGCGAGATGCGCCAGAAGAAAAATTCACATTAGGTGCAAGATTTAACACCCCTTCCAAATGGCTAGCACCGCGCTGGTTAAGTTGGTTGGTGGTAATAATAGTCGCTGATTGTGCAATTTGGTCGAGAGATAATTGTGAGTAGTCACCAAAGACATTGATGACTTCGACATGCTTTTCAGTTGCGTTTGCGGAAAGGCTAGCCAATACTGCGATAGCAATGCAAGAAAAAGCCTGCGGTTTTAAATTTAACGTATATTTCAAAAGAAGATCCTTTTTATAAATTGATAAAAAAGATCCGGGATCTGGGCAAAGATGGAGGTTTCCATTCCCTACGCCGGCATTATCCGGATCAGGTAAAAGGGTTTCTTTCGATCTCAGCCTGTCTATAACATCAAGCACCCCTTGGACGATGTGAATAATACGGATAAAAGGGCGATTAGGCAAGTATTAAACAGGGACAGTGACACTAAATGCGACGAACGAATCTTTGCCAAATTTTTAAAGATCCATCAGATATGACGTCGCTGTAACATATGATATCCCAATAGTTTGTTTGTAAGGCCTATCTCTACTCATGAATAATTTTTTCGTTTTATGGTACATTAACGCCATATTTGTGATTACTGCCTTACGACACCAATGACTCAATACATGCGAAATATGTACTTAGTTAAATCAGAACCTAATCTGATGCAATTATGCATACAAATTTTAGCTCAACACTGTAACACTCTTAATCAGAATAGCAGTTGCAACGCTCAATCTCATGACAAAAAACCACCATTAGCTCACGCTCGGGTGCTTTGGATTAGTGAGACGCCACCTGAATTTGATGTAGATGATGGTATATCTGGTCAGCGATTTATTAACGCTGAATATGTTACTCACATTCAGCCCAAACATTATCGACAAATCTTAGGACAAGAATTCAGCATCATCATTTATGACATTGCAGATGGGATCAGAGCCAACCCTTTGTATGCCGTCATTGGTACATTGCAATTGGGTGGCATTATGGTGTTGTTATCACCAACAACCGACATGGCTAGTCTTCCTAGTGCCCTGCCTAGGTCTTATAGTGAGTCTGTTTCTGTTGGGGATCCTAGCACTTCTTTTGTAAAATCTGGTGTCTCACATTTTAATCAGTTATTTGCTGACTTATTTGAGGAATTTTTTCCTAACCACATTGTGGCAAATGCAAAGCAACTTCATATTTATCTTGATAGTTGGATGGAAAAACAAGTTCAACGACTAGGTAAAAATTTACCTCCGTTGGTTAATCAGCAATTAGACATAGCAATCAAAGAGCAATCTATCATAGGTAAGCTTCTTGTCGATGATTTGTTGTTCAAGCATGGTGCTATGGATCAAAAGAATATTCATGTCTTGCAAGCTGATCGAGGCCGAGGAAAAAGTGACTTATTAGGTCAATTACCGTCTTTGTTACTCCAGGCTAATGAGAATGATTGC
>DBBN01000122.1 GCA_002292215.1 Glaciecola sp. UBA983
CATCATTTTGATCATACTGGTGGAATTAGTCAGTTAACCAAGCATTATCCACATATCACTGTATTTGGGCCGAATAATCCCAACATCAAAGGTATTACTCATCCTCTAGAAGATACTGACACCTTGTATTTAGACGAGTTGAAAATAGAATTGTCAGTGATGACCGTTCCTGGGCATACGCTTGATCACATCATGTATTTTGCACCAGGGATGCTATTTTGTGGTGATACGCTTTTTTCTTGTGGCTGCGGTCGATTATTCGAAGGAACACCTGCGCAAATGTTTGATTCATTGCGTAAAATCTCACAACTACCGCGTGAAACTCTAATTTATTGTACGCATGAATACACACAAGCAAATATTGCGTTTGCTGAAACCGTCGAACCACATAATAAAGCCTTAGCACAATACAAATTATGGGTGGAACAACAACGCTCAAATAATAAACCCACGATCCCGACGTTGTTATCAGAGCAGTTGCAATTCAATCCTTTTTTACGTGTACACGTTGACAGCATTCAGGCATTTGCACAAAGCAGTGCTGGTGATTTGAGACAAAAGACCGTCACCGATCCAGTACAAGTATTTGCGGCGTTACGCCAGGCAAAAGACGACTTTTAGCACTTTGTTAACAAATCCAGTATAATGTGCGCTCACTTTTACGGTNNAGAAGTTTTGAGGTAAGAAGTTTTCATGAGATTGTTGTTCATATTTATTAGTGTATTTTTATTGTTGGGTTGTCAGGCGACATCTATATTGTCATCGGCAAAACTGAGTGAAAGTGGTGCTCCCGTTGAATTAATGCATCCTGTAGAAAATGTTACTGAAGCATTATCGAGCATCGAACTGCCAGTTGAACTATCACCGACAGAGACACCTGAAGACATCACTAACTTATGGACATACATAGCGAAAAACGCAAATACCTTAGAAGGTCAACACCCAAGAATCACTGCACAACAAAAATGGTACAATAAACACCCACATTATATGCAACGTGTTTCTGAACGTGCTCGTCCGTTTATGTATTACATCGTTAACACGTTAGAGCAACATGACTTACCACTTGAATTAGCCCTTCTGCCGATTGTTGAAAGCGCCTTTGATCCTTTTGCGTATTCACATGGGAGTGCTTCGGGTTTGTGGCAGTTTATTCCTAGCACAGGTAAACGCTTTGGTATGGCACAAAACTGGTGGTATGACGGTCGCCGCGATGTCGTAAAAGCGACCGAAGGCGCTATTGGCTATTTATCTTACTTGCATCGTTTTTTTGACGGTAATTGGTATCATGCTCTAGCTGCGTACAATTCAGGCGAAGGTAGGGTTAGACGCGCCATAAACAAAAACAAACGTGCGGGTAAACCAACTGATTTTTGGTCTTTAGACTTACCCAAAGAGACCCGTCAATACGTCCCTAAACTAATTGCTTTGATCAATCTTCTGAAACAGCAAGTGGTAGATGACAACCTTAATTGGCCAGAGATCGCCAATGCCCCTGTTTTAGAAATCGTCACGATGGATGCGCAAATTGATTTAGCTATTGCAGCTGATTTTGCAGAGTTAACATTACAAGAATTACATGCATTAAACCCAGGCTTTAATCGTTGGGCTACCGCGCCGGATGGCCCTCATCATTTATTATTGCCTATCCAAAAAATAGAGACATTTGAACAACAACTAGCNNCAGACCAAAGCGCAAGAACGAATTAACTGGGTGCGTTACCAAGTGCAATCTGGAGATAATCTTGGGGCTATTGCACAAGCACATCACACCACTATTGATATCATCAAACAAGTCAATGAACTCAATGGCAACAGCATATTTCAAGATGATTATTTACTTGTACCCGTGGCGTTAAAATCACTCGATCAATACACCCTATCTAAAACTCAGCGTTTAGCGACGATTAAAGATAAACGTCAGCGTAGCGAGCATGCTAAGTTGACGCATATTATTAAGCAAGGTGATTCATTGTGGGATCTAGCCAGAAAATACAAAGTATCGACTCGAGCATTAGCAAAATGGAATGGGATCGCACCGAAAGACGCAATTTATCCGGGAAAAAAGCTCGTGGTATGGTTACCCAATGATAAGCCTTCGGGTATTGTCAGAAACATTACCTATATCGTTAAAAATGGCGATTCATTAGCGCGCATTGGCCAAAAGTTCAATGTTAGAATCAATGATATAGTCAACTGGAATCAATTAGATAAAGGCAAATACTTACAACCAGGCCAACGCTTACGCTTAAGTGTCGATGTCACGCGAATGGAAACTGCGTCATAATATAAGTGTAGCGCCAGACGATAAGCCTAGCGCAAGCGGATAATCTTGACGCTAGCGTTTATGCTTTGCGCCAAGTCGTGCCATTAGCACTATCTTCTATAATTACACCTAACGCAGTTAAGGCATCACGCGCGGCATCTGCTGCGCCCCAATCTTTATCTGCACGAGCTTGATTACGCTGGGCTATCAAGCCCTCAACTTCAGCCGCATCGATCCCCGAGTCACTTTGTAAAAATGCCTGTGGCTCATCTTGTAAACAACCTAAGATATTGCCTAAGCCTTTTAATACTGCCGCTAACTTACAAGCTTCATTAGGATTATCAGTCTTCGCTTTGTTTAAGTCTTTAGCACAATCAAATAACACAGAAAACGCAATCGGTGTATTAAAGTCATCATTCATCGCCGCTTCAAAACGGGCTAAATAACCACCATAAGCTAATTCTGTTGTTGTGTCTGGTGTCACATCACGCAGTGCCGTGTATAAACGCTCTAAGGCAGATTGTGCTTGGTCAATGTTATCTTGAGAATAACTTAGCTGTGAACGGTAATGGGCCGACATTAAAAAGAAACGTAAAGTCTCTTTATGATGCTGTGCAAGCACGTCTCTTAGTGTAAAGAAATTTCCCAAGGACTTAGACATTTTTTCATTATCCACTTGGACCATACCCGTGTGAACCCATGTATTCACATACGGTGTATCAAACGCGCAGCAAGATTGGGCAACTTCATTTTCATGATGTGGGAACGTCAAATCAGAGCCCCCACCATGAATATCAAAATGCTTANNTTCGATATGCCAACCAGGGCGACCCTCACCCCAAGGTGATGCCCAACTAGGTTCATTTGGTTTAGCCATTTTCCATAAAACAAAATCTAAGGGATCGTCTTTTCCAGCTGCAACTTCAACACGCGCACCAGATTGTAGTTGCTCTAGATCTTGTTTACTCAATGCCCCATATTGTTCAAAGGTAGACACATCAAACAATACATCGCCAGAACTTGCCACATAGGCATGCCCTTTAGTGACTAAGCGTTCTATGACATCAATGATTTGGGGCATGTGCGTCGTAACTCGAGGCTCAACATCCGGCTCGAGTAAATTTAGAGCGGCAAAATCTTCATGCATCAAGGCAACAGTTCGATTAGTTAGCGTTTCAGTCGATTCATTATTAACGAGCGCACGTTGAATGATTTTATCATCGACATCAGTAATATTGCGTACGTATTTTACGTCATAGCCTAAGTAGCGCATATACCGCACCATGACATCAAAGCTAAGATAGGTGCGAGCATGCCCCATATGTGACAAGTCATATACCGTAATTCCACAGACATACAAACCCACTTTGCCAGGTTCTATTGGAGTAAACGGAGATTTTTGTCGTGTCAGGGTATTATAAATTTGCAACATGCTTAGCAGATTTCCATCGTTTGATTGAGTCAATCACGTGAAACGTGAACAACGTTTGAAATTATTTGTTAAGTTTACCATTCAAGGCATTGAGAATCATCGTAATTATGCACAAAGTAAGCTAAAATGCGACCACAACTACCCAATGAGGAAACATTATGTCATCGATTACTCTTAACACTAACCATGGTGCGATTACCATTGGTCTTAACAGTGAAAAAGCACCAGAGACAGTAGCTAATTTTTTAAGCTATGCGAAAGAAGGTTTTTTTGAAGGAACTATCTTTCACCGTGTGATCAAAGGATTTATGATCCAAGGTGGTGGTTTTACTGCCGATATGGAACAAAAAGACACAAAGGCACAAATTAAAAATGAAGCGAACAACGGTTTGTTGAATACCAAGGGCACGATTGCNNATGGCGCGTACCCAAGACCCACATTCAGCAACGGCTCAGTTTTTTATTAATGCCAAAAATAACGATTTCTTGAATCACTCAAGTGAATCAGTCAATGGCTGGGGATATTGTGTATTTGGTGAAGTCACTGACGGTATCGAAATCGTAGAAGCGATTGAAGCCGTGGCAACCGGTAATTCAGGTTTTCATCAAGACGTACCTGTTGAAGCGGTAGTGATTGAATCTGTCGAAATTAGCGAATAGTAGTCGTTTTGATCGCTTTTTATCACAAGGAACGTTAAATGGGTA
>DBBN01000106.1 GCA_002292215.1 Glaciecola sp. UBA983
CACCGGGATTGTCAGCAGAGGTAAAACGAAGTAGCGTTTTACCATCAGTACTAACTTTATCAAATATAGGTTTAACCGCCATACCAATCTTGATATCGGACTCCGCAACATCTATTAGCGTGGTATTAATTCTGACGCCTTGGCTCAGTTCAACAACCGCTAATGCTTGTGGCATCTCGTCACTAAATTCTGGCATAGTAGGTATACGTGTTAACGTATACGAATATAACGTTCCCTCTCCATTGACGGGTTTATATTCAAGATCATGAGCAAGACAATGAGTACAATGATTGCGCGGAAAAAACACCCATCCAGCACATTGGTTGCATTGTTGAATGTGTAACTCATTTTGTTCTAGCGCTTGCCAAAATGGAGCTGAAATTTTTGTCGCTAGCGGCATTGGTTTAGACGTTGCCATGCTATCCTCCTTGTAGGATCAATGCGCCCTGCTCACTCATGACACCGCCCGTACCGCTGACAAACATATTGTCACAGGATTTTAGCTGGCGTTCTTGAGCAGAGTGTGAAATTTGATCAAATGCTTCAATGACTTGTGAATAACCACCCGCCGCAGCTGATTGACCAAAGCTTAATTGTCCGCCATGCGTGTTTAATGGAAAATCACCTTTAAAGGTCAAATTATGCTCTTTAATAAAGCGTTGACCTTCACCTTTAGGCACAAAACCTGCGTCTTCAAGTGATAACAATACTGTAATGGTATAGCAATCATATATTTGCGCAGCATGTATGTCTTTAGGCGTCAAACCTGACATCGCAAACGCACGTTTTGCCGCTTCGGCAACC
Organism: Glaciecola sp. UBA983; assembly: GCA_002292215.1. GTDB lineage: Bacteria > Pseudomonadota > Gammaproteobacteria > Enterobacterales > Alteromonadaceae > Opacimonas. The sequence continues at coordinate 805 of DBBN01000106.1, forward strand.
GGCGTAACTGTCATTTCTTTCGCATAAGAAGGAGATTTGAAAGACAAACGCTCGCCAAAACCCGTCACAAATGCAGGACGTTTTTTAGCACGTGCAGCTAGCTCTTTAGATGCAACAATGACTGCTGCACCACCGGCAACCGGCATGACAATTTCTAAAACATGTAATGGATCTGCCACTAATTTTGAAGCTAACACATCTTCAATACTTAACGACTTGCCATTAAATATTGCATCTTTGTGATATTGGGCATTAAAACGCTGGTCGACAGCAATTTTAGCCATCGCACTTTTATCGTAGCCATATTGCGCAGCATAGCGTTGGGCTATCATGGCATAACCGGTGTTTTGCCCCATGTGCCCATATGGCAAATCAAATTCAGCCTCAGGAGCACCAAACGCAGTGCTATGACCACCAAAACGCATGGCTTGTGCCATCCAAGCAGGATCTTCGGTGGGACCTAACGGTGCCATACGAGCAGGTATGACACACAACACCGCCTGACATAACCCCATTTCTATCGCCATTGCTGCGCGCCAAACCTGGGCTACAGCGGTACAACCACCTAAGTCAACGACTTCGGCAAAATTCACTTCAATCCCTAAGTATTCTGCGGCCATAGCCGGTACAAATACCGATGCTTCATGAAAGTGAGGGCCATTAATAACGAGTCCATCAAGATCGCTCTTGTGTAATCCTGCATCAACTAATGCTTTGTGAGCGAGGTCCGCCACTTGCTCTAAATGGAACATTTGTGGCGCTGTTTGATATTTTTCTGGCTTATATTGCGCAGCACCAACAATCGCTGCGTTTCCACGTAATCCCATAAATAATCCTTAAGCGTTGACGAAGGGTTTAAAACCTAATGCTGTTAATACACTGTCACTATAAAGCTCATAACAGCCTAACTTATCATTGCGCACATATATAGGCTCACCACATGCTACTGGGTCATAACCTTGCTTTTGTAAGTCAACTTTACGAAGTTTGTAAGTTGACGTCATATCCGCAGCTTTACTGACACGCACAAATTGCGGTGCCGCATAATTGGGGACTTTTTGGGTCGTTAGTGTATAAAAGGTAACTGGATCAAATTCATGACCAGCCTGCATCACTATCGCAGCCATGCCCGCACGACCTTCATTCTCTGGAACTTGTATCCCATAAATATTAATTAACTCTGCGCCCTCATAATCACCTAAGGCAATAGCGACTTCTTGTGATGATACATTTTCGCTTTTCCAGCGGTAAGTATCACCGATTCGGTCTACGAAATAAAAATAACCATTGTCATCATAGCGCAATAAATCACCTGAACGCCAAAAAGCGTCACCTTGTGCAAACACATTGCGCATAATTTTTTGTTCGGTTCCTTCGGCGGAGGTATAACCTTCAAAACGGCCACCACCAAAATCAGGGTGATTGATAATCATCCCTAAGCCCTCACCAACATCCCCAGGCTGACACAATATGCAATGACCGTTGTCATCTTTTATATGTGTTTCAGTTTGGGTATCAAATTTCACCAATCTAAAATTAGTTCTATCCCAGCGCGGCACACGTCCGACCGAGCCAATGTAATTATCGATATTTATTAAATTGGTATTCGCTTCGGTAGATCCCCACCCTTCATAGATATCCATAGGTCCAAAATACTCTAACCAACGATGCCAACTCGTTTCGGTTAAGCCGGCTCCGAGCATACAACGAAGCGAATGATCTTTGGGTTTATGATTGTTTGCATCGGCATAATTAAGCAGGTAACGGCAAATCTCACCAATATATTGACATACTGTAATACGATGAGATTCAATATCATACCAAAACTGACTGACGCTAAATTTGCGTCGAATGACAATACTAGCACCCGCAGCAAGCGCGGTTGAAGTGACCGAAGTTGCAGCAGCACCATGATATAACGGTAAACAGCAGTAAAAAACATCATCAGGCGTCGCTGCAATTGTCTCCACCATGACATCACCCGATGTGAGCCAGCGCATATGACTGTAAATAGCGGCTTTAGGTAACCCCGTAGTGCCGGAGGTGAAAATTAACAATGTAGGTGTTTCGCCATCTGTTGCTCCGCGCGCAAGTGAGCATGACTCGCCACTTTGAGAAGCGACATCTGCATCAAAAGTCGTATCAATCCAGGTGGGTAGAACAACTTTATCAATAATTTCATCATCACTGACTAACCATAATTTTTTATTTGCTAGGGATGGTGTGTTTATAAAGCGTTCAACGCACTCTTCTCCTACTATCACCACATCATTATTGGTCGATTCTATTGCATGTTCCAGGATATCACCTTGCACCTGCGTATTGATGAATGCAACCACCACACCTAATTTGGTTAAGCCAAACCATGTAAAAAAGAACTCAGGTCGGTTTTCAAGCGCCATTGCACAACCGTCACCTTCTCTTAAGCCTCTGGCTTGAAATACCTTAGCATATTTATTTGCTTGGGCATTTACTTCTTCATAACTAAACGTTTTATCTTTATAAATTAAAAAATTGGCACTCAAACGTGCTTTTGCCTGTTCTTCTAATCGGTCTGCTATGCTGTATTTTTGAGAAGGACTAACTGAGCGGGATGCCGCTGCGCGAGCATCCATTTTAGCTTGTGTTACAGCTCTAAGCACTGGTGCTTTATCGAGTGAACCGGCGTAAGGAATACTGGTGTTATCCACTATAGAATCTCCCATATTTTTGTAATCAACGTACTCGAATTTTAGGTGCTGGAGTGTCACCGCGCATGGTGCGAAGAAACTGTTCTATCGGTGCCGGAACTGCCACTTCGGGTAAAGTATCATCAAGCGGGCGGTTTTGCCAAAACGCCTGCCACGATGGAAATAAATCATGAAAAGTTCCAGTGTAAGGTTCTCTGCCTGGCCAGCGCATTTTCATATCACCTGTCGGCACTGCATTTAAGTCGCTCGCGTACCAATAACAAGGCAAACGACGCCTAAAATACCAAACGCCATCAATACGTTCGTAATCATCCCAATACAACATTTGCATAAGGACCCACTCACGACCGGTTTCATGTTCATTTTTTGAATAAACAACGCCCACTGCATGATCAGGATCCACAAACTCAATAATATGCTGTCCTAAATGATGAGAGGTACCAGTAAATTGATCACGTAATGTAGAATCAACCCATGCCTTTAAATGGGCTCGTCCACTTTTGCCGCCACCAACGCGCACATCAGGAACAAATAATCCAACATGAGCATCAATATCACGCATGTCGAGGGACAAGGAATATTTACCAGCCAACTGTCGTATGGCCTCAATCGATTCAAGTCTATCGATACGTTGTTCTAAATTGTTTTGTGTTTCGCTCACAATAACTATCCTAAATAAAGGCCATTCCGCCATTTACGGCAATGTTCTGACCGGTAATAAAACCAGAATCATCACACGCTAAAAAACTTGCAACTTTTGCAATATCGATACTTTCACCCATACGACCTAGTGGAATATCTGCTATCATTTTTTGTGTCCATTCATCCGGAACACCTGCCATCATAGGCGTATTTGTGGGACCTGGAATAATCGTATTAACACGAACACCATGGCTCGCAAGCTCACGCGAGATACTGCGAGTAAGGCCCATTACACCTGCTTTTGATGAGCAATAATGACTAGGACCTTCACCGGTTAATGCAGCAGTGCTTGAAATATTGATAATACTGCCACAACCTTGTTTAGCCATTACTTTAGCCGCTTCACGACAACAATAAAAAGTGCCATTAAGATTGACACTAATTACCTTGTCCCAATGCTCATCTGGCGTTTCAAGAAACGTATCAAAAGACCCCACACCGGCGCAATTCACAATAACGTCGAGTCTGCCAAATTTTGCAACGACATTGTCAATCGCTTCTTTCACTGAAGCACTATCAGCAATATTGGCAGTCAAACCAATCGCTTTTTCATTGGGGAGTAAACTGATTGTTTCGTTTACTGCTTCTGCATTAATATCCAGCGCTGCGACCAACGCGCCAGCCTGAGCAAAATACCGGATCATTTCTTGCCCCATGCCTTGCCCAGCTCCTGTTACTAATACAACTTGATCATGATGTTTCATATTTACTCCCTATAAAAACTTATTCCCAAACTGATAGTTATGAATGGGCACTGAAATTTAGCTTTTACTTATAGTGATCTAGCAAACAAATTCAAACATCGTCCAACAAGACTAAATGGTTATTGGTCTAAATGGACGATGTTTTAAAAATGCTTGCGTCGCAAGCTACAATGAGACAGTTTATTTATTTAATGTAAAGGCACACAAGTAAGCCTAGCTACTCGTTAGAAATTAGTTAGTTACTTGTCAGTATCTACAATACGGGAGTATTGATTTGAACAAGCACACAATTACATCAGCAACCTCACAAAAGTTACCATTACCTACAGGTAAATTCATAAAGATAGAAAATGGGTTAACGTTACATTATCTAGAAGAAGGTGAAGGCCCTATTGTCATTTGGCTGCATGGCAGTGGCCCCGGTGCCAGTGGATTTAGTAATTTCAAAGGAAACTATCCAGAATTTTCAAGTGCCGGCTTCCGCAACATCGTGCTTGATTTACCTGGTTTTGGTCGTTCTGATAAACCCGATGATGTTAACTACGATTTGAACTTTTTTGTTACTGCGCTTAATGGCTTCATTGAAGCATTGGACTTACCTAAATTAACATTACTGGGTAATTCATTGGGCGGTGCTATTGCTTTAGGTCAAGCATTGGCGCACCCCACAACAGTTGAACGTTTAATATTAATGGCGCCTGGTGGCGTTGAAGAACGCGAAACCTACTTCCAAATGGAAGGTATTCAGCGCATGGTTGAGGTGTATAGTCGCGGTCCAATGGGCGTTGAAGAAATGCGCGAAGTGATGTCATTACAATTGTTTGATGCCAGTGGCTTATCTGATGATATATTAGCAGAACGTTCAGCTGTAGCAGTGACTCAGCCAGCAAACCTATTTAGTACCATGATGGTTCCAAATATGACTGAACGATTGCATGAATTAACTTGCCCTGTGCTTGGTTTTTGGGGCACCAATGACCGTTTTAATCCACATGAAGGCGTGCATAAATTTCTAGATAATTTGCCGCATGCTCGATTTATTATGCTTAATCGCTGTGGTCACTGGGTACAAGTGGAACATCAACGTTTGTTTAATAGCACTTGTATTGATTTTTTACAGCACGGTTAATAAACCGACTTTAGAATAATCCTACTTAATATCAATATTATTGTCGAAAAAGGTGTCTCTATGTCAGATTATCAGCATTTACTTAAACCAGGAAAAATAGGCGGTTTGTCATTGCGCAATCGTATCATAATGGCACCTATGGGCTCTAATTATGCGGAAGCAGATGGCCATTGTGGTGAGCGCATCCAAGCGTATTATGAAGAACGAGCTAAAGGCGGTGTTGGTTTAATCACGATGGGGGTTGTGTCGGTTGCATTTCCTGCAGGTACTGCTGAACCTTATCAAGTAGGTATTTCAAAAGATGAATATATCCCTGGCTTGAGGGCTCTCACGGATCGTGTACACAAACACGGCAGCAAAATATCATTACAACTTCAGCATGCAGGTAAAACGTCAGTTAGAGATATGGCTGAAGGAAGAGAAGTGTGGGTGCCTTCTATGCCTCCTTCCCCCCCACCTAATGATATGATGAAATCAGTGACACTCAAAGAAATCAGTACCTTTGTCCGCCCAAGTAAAGATGTACCGGTTACAATGCGTGTGATGGACAAAGCAGATATTCAGCAAATGGTGCAATGGTTTGCCGATGCTGCAAGACGTGCTAAGGAAGCAGGGTTTGATGGTATTGAAATTCACGCTGCTCACACTTATATTATTGCTGGATTTTTATCGTCATACTATAACAAACGTGACGATGAGTATGGTGGTAACTTACAAAATCGCTGTCGTATGCTACTTGAAATTATCACGGCTATTCGTGTACAAGTTGGCGAAGATTTTCCATTATGGTTAAGACTGGATGCGGCAGAAGTAGGTACAGAAGGTGGCATTAGAATTAAAGATTGTATTGCCGTCGCTAAGATTGTAGAACAAGCTGGATTGGATGCAGTGAGTATTTCTGCATACGCTAATTTAACGAGTGGTGCAGCATTTACTGAAGCGCCTATCGTCCATAAACCTGCAGGATTCTTAGATTGGGCCGCTCAAGTAAGTAACGCAGTATCAATCCCTGTTATCGCTGTAGGAAGGTTAGAACCTGAAGTTGCAAATAAGGCTATTGCTGCAGGAAAATGTGACTTTGTTGCTATGGGGCGAAAATTACTTGCTGATGCTGAACTACCGAATAAATTAATAGCTAACACTCCTGAAAACATCCGTCCTTGTATTTATTGTTATGTTTGTGTCAGCCAGATATTTATCAATCAACGGGTTAAATGCGCCGCAAATCCTCGCACCGGACAAGAATCAAGTTTACAGGTCATTATGACCGACAAACCTAAAAATATCGTCATTATTGGTGGCGGCCCTGCTGGTATCGAAGCGGCAGTAACTGCTAGTAACCGAGGACACAATGTTACATTGATAGAGCGCAGTAAGCGTCTCGGCGGTACGCTGTTTTTCGCTACCCTCGCCTATCAAGAAAATGGTACATTACTCGATTATTTGGTCAATCAATTACAACAATCCAATGTGGTGGTTAAACTCGGCACCCTCGCTAGTCCTGAATTAATATCCTCATTGACGCCTGATGAAGTATTTGTCGCTACCGGTGCTAGTCGTGAGATGCCCGATATTACTGGTGCAACATTGCCGCATGTTTGGTCTGGCGAACAATTGCGTCAATTACTTACCGGTGAAGTTAACCCAAGCACCAACGCGCAACTTAAACTGTTTCAACGCATCATGGTTGGTAGTGGTAATCTGCTTGGCCTCACCAAAAATATTAGAGCATTACAGCGTCTGTCTCATCTTTGGATGCCACTAGGAAAACGAGTCACGATTATCGGTGGTGGACTGGTGGGACTGGAATTAGCCGAGTTTTTAGGTGAACGCGGTCGCATTGTAACGGTACTTGAACCAACTCGGGATTTGGGTGTTGAGCTGAGTATTGTAAGACGCTGGCGCGTGCTGCATAACCTTGCGCATTTTGGTGTCGAACTCATTAAAGAAGCGCAAATTGACAGCATAGATAGTAAATATGTGCATTATACTTTCAATGACGAGCAGTGCTGTATCGCATCAGATACCGTAGTGATGGCGACAGGAATTGCGGCTGACCGAAGCTTAGCTGATACTTTA
>DBBN01000097.1 GCA_002292215.1 Glaciecola sp. UBA983
GCCTCCACGGCAAAATATATAGTATGGCCCGATAGCTCAGTTGGTTAGAGCATCCGACTCATAATCGGCAGGTCCCCTGTTCAAGTCAGGGTCGGGCCACCATTTCTCCTAGCTTTATTAGCTAATATTTCAAAACAACTAAAGACACCCCAAAATTAGTTATTTGATAGACTTAAGATTAGTAATGACTGATCCTTTCTTAAAATTGACTCTTACAAAAATTGAGCTTAACCTTAGGTAATAAAGTATTGTAGCTGTGACTTTTATCCATTGTAAGCAATTAGATTCAATACCTACTGCATTGTATCGTCGATCGATTTTTGCTTAAAACTGGATGAGTGCATCCGAAATTTACGCACAAAATAGTTTTTATTATTAGTTTAATCAAACGCCATGTTGCCTTAATATTATTCAGCATTCTCTAGGAGCCAAAATGATCAAAATATTTTTTAAGCTAGCGGTAATTGTACTGCTAGTACCAATGTTTACCTACGCAAACGAACATAACCAAAAAAGTAATGCTGAAGTTAAACCCGTCGAGTTATTAGTTTATAAAACGCCTACTTGTGGATGTTGTAAAAAATGGATATCGCATATTGAAGATGAAGGAATTATTGCGGACTCCAAAGATTTCCAAAACATCTCCAGTTTGAAAACTAGATTTGGTATCAAACCTAATTATCGCTCTTGTCATACAGCCGTTACAAAAAATGGCTTTGTCTTTGAAGGACATGTACCTGCAAAATTCATAAAACAATTTTTATCTGAAAAACACGACAATGCCATTGGGTTGTCAGTTCCTGCAATGCCTATTGGATCTCCGGGAATGGAAGTCGGTGATCGTTTTATGCCCTATAACGTGTTAATACTTTTTAAGGATGGAAACAGCAAAGTCTATGCAAAATTGAATACCTATGACGAGCAATTCTAATGAAACCTAATAAGTTTAACTGATAATCAAAATGCGTATTTTCCGCTGAGCACTTCTAAATATGCGGCATGGAATTGCTGTATTTCCGTTAACTTTCCGACGTTAACAAAGCGGAGAAAACAAGAAAAAGATAATAAACGATTGATTATACTAGTAATATAGCTTTATTCAGCTTAGCTCAACTTTAATGTTTCTCTTCCTTGACGATAGAGCCATCTACTGGGTTAAAGTAAATTTCAATTTTATCGCCCTGCGTATTTTTCCCATATATTTCATAACAATTTCCATCTGTTACTTTAAACTCTTTTATCTGATACCCATCGGATAATAGTCCAGCTTGAAACTGCTCTTGATTCAGCCAGTCACTCTGCGGTGCGCTAGTGCAAACGGTTGTTTCGTTAGCAACTCCACAACCTCCTAATAAAGCAGCGACAAAAATGCCTCCGACATACATTTTAAATTTCATATCTACTCTCTTTAATTGGATAATTGTTTAAATTGATAATTTACAAAAATAAAAGACATACTGTATTTATTCAATATTGTTTGATTTTGTAGGGGTTGCACAAGTCTGTATTCCTAATAAAGAATAAGCAGGGCAAGACTTAAATAGCGCAGTAGCTAATGATACAATTCCGACCCACGCCCAAACAGGTCCTCCTAGCACTGCCCAAGCAATTAATGCAATACCTGCAAGAGCACGAAGTGCCCTATCTATATTACCTACATTTGTTTTCATACGACATCCTTAATGTTGGAGTGAGCTACGCTTACTTCACTTTCATAGCGTATTAAAAGTATATAGCACAATAACTTTCGATATAGAATTTTTGGTTTCTAAATTGACGCAAATCAAATTGTTGCTTTGGTGCAGAAACATCAAGCTAGGCCATAACTATGTGCTGTATCTAATTCTTTAGTTTATGTGGCGCAAACAGCTTTTAGCACTAGATTTATAATTCTAAGCTAAAAAAGCCAAATGTCGGATTTTCATTTAGGTGTTTTAACCTAGAAAAAACGAACAGCAGCCAAAGGATCGCAGCTGCACATCGAATAGTTCCAACTTTTGCCGCAGAATTAGCTAAAATACTCTGTCACTGAACGACTCCTTTTGGATGTCTAGTGACGAATGGCTATTAATTTTTATTGCACTTTAAGTTCAGTATTTACGGCAAGAGCGAGGCAGAAGCGGACGAATCTATAATAGTTATTTTTCGAAGCTACACCGATTTTTCATTTGAAATTAACCATTACTTTTTGTAAGTGGCCTGCATCTCAACGATATTATCCAATTTGTGCAATACTCCGCATTCTTTGATTTTGGTATCAATAGTACAGCTTGATCTCATGGAGATAAGCGTGCTTTGTAACGCTTTCAATTCGTCTACACGATGTTCAATATCGGCTATATGCTTGTCGATAGTCGCGTTTACTTCTGCGCAGCTATTATCAGGGTTGGCGCGAGCTTGTAAAACTAAGCTTATCTCTTCAATTGTCATATCCAATGCGCGGCATTGCTTGATGAACATCAACTGTTTAAGTGCAACATCTGAGTAGCTTCGATAATTTGATTGCGTTCTCTCTGGTGCGCTCAGCAATGCTTTGCGCTCATAAAAACGAATTGCCTGAATACTTAAGCCTGTTTTTGTGGATAACGCGCCAATTTTCATAATCACAAACCAAATGCTTGACCCTATACTTGGTATAGAGTTTACACTTCTGATGTAAGTTGGTAAAGCCAATGAAAAATAAAGCAAAAAGGATAGTTATGAATTTTACGCAATCAGCAGCACCCTATGTAAACCAAAAGCTGAGTCAAGCCAGCATCGCCTTTTCCCAAAATAATAACGAAGCTGGCTTCAAAGCATTAGAAGATGCGCACGTTATTGGGCAGCACTCAACATTCCATCATACAGTTGTGCACTATCAGATGCTTAAATTTGGCGTAAAACAGCGTGACGTCAAAGAAGTTTTTGGTCAAATTTTCAGGATAATTGGCGCACTGACGAAAACCGCAATCGGTTTATTGCCGGAGGGTAATACGGGCGGTGCAAATGTTAGTCCGTTCGCGCCTATGCGTGTTTCGGCTGCGAATAAATCAATCTTAGATAAGATCAAACATGCACAGTCATAATCATTCACATAGCCATGCACACTCCGATGGCAATTCAGACGATGCATCTAGGCGCATTGGCTGGGCGTTCTTTTTAAATGTGGTGTTCACCATCATCGAGTTTATCGGTGGATGGCTAACCAACAGCACCGCTATCATGGCAGACGCGGTTCATGACCTCGGCGATAGTTTGTCAATTGGCACAGCTTGGGGATTGAACAAGCTTAGCGATAAAGATGCCAATCAAACATTTTCATATGGATATAAGCGCTTTTCTTTATTGGGCGCATTGATTAACGGTTTAGTGCTCACGGTTGGCTCTATTTGGATCTTGTTTGAAGCGATACCGCGCTTAGCAGCACCAGAAATGCCGCAAGTTGAAGGCATGTTAGCCTTATCTATTTTTGGTATGGCAGTAAACGGTTTCGCCGCTTATAAACTTAGCGAAGGAACGTCATTAAACGAACGAGTGCTTAATTGGCATTTGCTAGAAGATGTTCTCGGTTGGGTGGCAGTATTTATTGTATCCATCGTCTTAATGTTTAAGCCTTGGGCGATTTTAGATCCCATCTTATCCATTAGCTTCACTTTGTTCATTCTCTTCAATGTGTTTCGTAACCTAAAAGAAACCCTGATGCTATTTTTACAGGCAACGCCAGATGAAGAGCAAATGTCAAAAATCCGAAACGACTTGCTTGCAAACGAAAAGGTAAGCGACCTCCATCATTTTCACATTTGGTCTTTAGACGGAGAGCGCAATGTTATGACTGTCCACCTTGTCTTAAAAGGGGAAGTTAGTGTTGAACACATTCAGTCATTAAAAGAGAGCATACAAAGCTCATTAGCTAAATATCACTTTGAACATACTACAGTAGAGCTAGAATTTGCCGATGAACAATGTCGTGACGAAGTGAAATAGGTTTGGTACACTAAATTTCATGAAAAATTTAAAACGTATAAGTTACATAATGATATCGCTGATACTGTTTCAGTCGTTTTCTGCTGTGGCCAATTCGTTAGATTTTCATGCAATAGATACACAACATCTACAACATGAACATCAGCATTCAGAGCACAATCAAGCTTCAAACGATATGCCAACTAAAGTGCTTGGTGAGTCAGCAAAAGCAGAACACCATAACCCTGCCGATTGCCATCATTGTGGCCACTGCCACGGTACGCATGCGCAGTGGTTAAGTCAGCACAAAATCAACAATCTACAATCTGTGGTCTCTACCCACAACTTTAATTACTTGGATGCGATTATCGACGCACCCATCAACCGATTACTACGTCCGCCCAAAACATCCTCCTAATATCGCTTTCTATAGTGTCTCGCTGAAAAAACGCGCGACGCTGAATATTGATAAATTATTAGGATATTCTAATGAAAATGTTTCATATTTTTGTGCATNNCGCGCCATGGCGTTTGCTTGCATGCTGGGCTTAACATTGAGTCCAATTACCGCACAAGCGGTGCAAACTAATCGCTATATAGATGAAGGTGTTCAAGCGCCCGTGCGAGAAACGCTAAGCCTTGAAGATACAATCAGACTTACACTTGCCAACAATCCAAGTTTGTATGAGTTTGAATTTAGACAGCGAGTAATTGACGGTGAATTAAAAACCGCCGCGCTTAAACCCGCACTTAATGCTGGTATTGAACTAGAGAACTTTATGGGAACCGGCGAGGTGTCGGGCATTAAGGAGCTCGAAGTCAGTTTGACCTTGTCATCTGTGTTACAGCTCAACGACAAGCCTAGCGCAAGATTGGACGTACTCTCTGAGCGTAAAATTCAACATGAGGTGGAAAAGAAAATACGCACATTAGATGTCCTTGGCGAGCTGAATCGTCGTTACATCGAAGCACTCGTATTACAGGCCACCTTAGACGTGCAAAACGACGCAGAGACACTTGCACTCTATACCTATAACGCAGTTTCTAAGCGCGTTGATGCAGGCGCGTCACCATTGCTAGAGCAGAAACGCGCCCAAGCAGCGCTAGCCCAAGCAAAACTCGATGTTAAATTAGCTCAAGAAGGTCTTCAATTTGCATTGCGCAGTCTTGCCATCATGTGGGGCGAACAAACGCCCACTTTTAAGCGTGTGGAAGGTAAGCTTTTTGCGTTTCAAGACATTGGGTCATTCGAGATGCTATCTGCCGCTATCCAAAGCAGTCCGCATATAGACTTGTTCGCAAAACAAAGCCGTGTTCAAGCAGCGCAGCTTAGATTAGTGCAAGCCAACAATCGAGCTGATATTGAGTGGTCAGCGGGTATTCGGCGACTACAAGGTATTGATGAAACTGCTTTAATAGCTGGGATCAGCGTGCCATTGTTTCAACAAAAACGAAACCTAGGTGAATACGAGGCGCAAAAAGCTCGCCTTGATGCAATAGAATTCCAAAAACAGAGTAATGTGCGCAGTCTATTGCATTCAGTTAATCAGGCCTTAGGTGAGCACACTCGCGGATTATTAAAGGTTGACGCTATCCAACAAACTGTCATACCGCCTCTTACAGAAGCCTTGGATTTAGTCGAAAGCGCCTATTTAGATGGCCGGTTTAGCTATTTGGAGTGGGTATCTACTCGACAAGAATTCTTAAATACGCGCCTGACATTAATTGACGCGGCGTCTCAAGTGCACCTAAGCAAAACAGAAATTGAAACGCTTACCGGTCTTGCACTTAAGGCTCCACAAAGTAGCACTGCAAAAACGGATACTGCAAAGAGCAACGCTTCCAAAAAGCTAGCGCACAACATCACTATGCAGCAGCCATCAAACATTTCGATAAGAAGTAACGAACATGAATAAATTTACTCAATTAAAAACATTCACAATATTAAAAGTACTCGTTCTAAGCGTCACGCTAATGATGATACAAGGTCCGTTAATCGCTGGAGACAAACATGAAGATGGCGATTCTCATGAGGATGATAAACACGCTGGTGAACTCGTTACTATGAGCGACGAGACTGCTATGCAAAATGGGATTACCACCACAAATGTCATTGCTGGCGACATTGCACTCTCGACCACACTTTATGGCCGAATAAGTGCAGATCCTGCTTCTTTGAGTCATATCAGAGCGCGTTTTGACGGTGTGATCAAAGATGTCAAAGTCAACATTGGCGACACAGTTAAAAAAGGAGATGTTTTAGCGGTCGTAGAGTCAAGTGAGAGTTTAAAAAGCTACTCAATTACATCTCCATTTGATGGCAACGTAATAGCTCGGCATGCCAACAATGGTGAGTTATCAAACGGACAAGTACTTTTTTCCTTAGCCAACTACAAGGATGTGTGGGCACAATTAACCGTGTTCTCGCAGCACCTCGGCAAAATTAACGTCGGACAAGCTGTTGAATTAAGGCATGCAAACTTTGATCAGCTATCTGAAATTGCCTACCTGACGCCATCTGCCGATAGTAGTCCGCATTCGCTTGCCAATGTCACTGTTGACAATAGCAGTGGCTATTGGCCATTAGGCACCTTGGTAAAAGCGCAGGTAACGACAGCCACCAAGGCCGTAAGTCACATGGTGCCTGTGACTGCCGTGCAAGAGTATGAAGACAAGCAAGTGGTATTTGTTAACCATGATAATGAATATAAACCACGACCCGTGCAGCTCGGTGTAACTGATGGTCGCTATATTGAAGTCATAAGCGGCATTGAAATAGGTGAGCGTGTGGTGGCTACCAATAGTTATCTGATCAAAGCAGATCTGGAAAAATCAGAGGCCGGTCATGACCATTAATGCCTCAATACAACCCGAATATGCATCTTTGCTACTGCAAGGTTTTAAGGGAGGCTTAACATGCTAGCTTCCATTGTTCGCACTGCAATAGACAGGCGCGGTATATTTTTGATGCTGAGTTTTTTAGTCATTGGTTTTGGCTTATTTAGTTATCAAAAGCTACCCATTGACGCCGTACCCGATATCACCAATGTCCAAGTACAAATC